>JBDNFN010000357.1:0-2191 GCA_041689795.1 Fuerstiella sp.
ACAACATGCGCGGCACGTACGCCGCCGCAAACGCCAAAGTCGCTCGAATGCGAAAGTCTGCTTCAAACAATGAAGCCCTCGACAACGCCTTCAGCCCGAACGAGGTTCAAGCCATGATGCAGCTGCCAAAGGATTCCTGATTTATTGACGGAGTCAACCCTGGAAATCAGCGTCCAAAATGGATCAAACTATCAAGAGCGGATCGTCAATGTCGCGAAGTCAGTAACTACCTCTCCGAACGATTGTTTTACTCGGCACGTATCAATTGGCATCCGTCTGTAGGTAACGTTCTACCGTTGGGCGAAACTCTTCGGTCAATATTTTCACTCCAGTTGTAAGTAGGTACATGGCGAAGAGAAAATCCAACGGTTCAACTCCAGAGGACACAAAATTGGTCGATGCGATCACCGAGATCGTCCATCAGGGCAATGGCGAATTGCTCAACGCCGTTGAGTTAAGAAATACTCTTGATGGATGGCAGCCGAATTGTTCGTTGAATTACGAATATGTCTTTGTCTGGAAACCTACTCTTGATCCATCTAGGCTTGAAGTCAATTGGAGTCGACCGCAGTTGCGAATTCTTCGGCGTGCTATCAAACGCCCTGTTCGTTTAGAGAAAATCCGCAAGGGATCGCCTTTGACTGACGCTGAACGGCGGTCGTATCTTTTGGAATACGCGCGACAAAAGCCTGGCTACCAGTCCGCTCAGGAGCTTCTGGAAACAGGAACAAATTGCTATTGGGCCGATCTTTCATTCGTGACTGACAGCAAGGGGCGGGAAGTCTACATCCTCGAAATTGCATTGGCCGTATCCAGCGAGGACGAGGACCTGGATTCGATCCTTGACCGGCACCAAGAGATTTGGCAGTGGAAGGATCAACCGTTGACGATTGCCGGGCCTTTCACTTCGGTGGAAGAAGCGGAACTATGGATGGACGAAAACGGAGCTTTTAGAGAAGAGGAATAATTGACCGTCATGGGACAACTCACAGAAGTAGGATGCTAAAAGTCTTCCATGCAATTGCAATCAAATGGTAGAGAAGAATTCGTTGCCATGCTTCTGGCGCCACTGGGGAAAAATGGCGTGGACACACAGATCACGGACGCCCTGAGTTGCCCCGTAATCCGGATTCTCAGTCCGCAATCGCATTCTCACACTACGTGTTGCTGTAATTGCAATGAATTATCTTCACGGGATTTCTTCGTGCCCACTAGATCTACGGTACTTCAAAATGAGTAAACGTAAGAACCGGTTGAGCCAGTCATTCAGCAAGGTGTTGTGATCCCGATAGTGTTCGCCAGGGATCCGTGCCAAACCACGAGTGACCAAGCATCGGACTTGACGCGTTTGCCCAGCCTAAGATTGAGCCTCTCACTGCGTACCAGAAGTCCGCCGTCCGCTTGCGGGCTGCCACACGCAAGCCGTGGTAGTAGTGAATGCGTCAGTTTTAAGTTCGTACCTTAAACGTGGATCTGCGCTTGGATTCGCAGAACTTAAGCCGGCATACGGAGACAGAGTCGTATTGACCGCAAAATCAAGCAGACCCACCAGTCGGCGGGGACTGTCAACTCTATCGATCTGCGTAAGTGTCTCGATGACGCTGGGCTGGCGGTTAAGTGAATCGCCGAGCTTGACCAACGTCATCTTCAAAAACGCTGCGAGTTCAGTGTTTCGCAAAGTCGCGTGTGCATCCAGGTTCTTCGCCAGCCAGCCACAGAAAACGAATGCCCGGAACCCACCATTTGTAGGGTTTCGCCACAGTGCTATTTGAGTGGCAACGTCGACACATGGGTTGAATGTCAGCCGAGCTTCCAAGAATAGGCAAGCAGGCCATCATTGGTCTTGCTCGAAATTCCGGGAGTTAGACCGAAGAATGCGACTGATGTGATGATGTGCTTTTACAAGGTGATGCCGCAACAGCGAACTGAAGTGCGCTCGCTACATGATGACGGCGGCCACGTCGCAACCAATGCCTTCTTTGATGTCAGATACAACATGTTCGTCGAACCCGGATGGTCAACGGCAGTTCCCACTGTGGATTGTGTGCCAGTGGAGGCTCAGGATTGGTCTCGTTCCTTCAGCAATTGCAACAGTTTTCCAATCTTTCGCTGCAGCGACTCTGTTTCTTTCCGTAGTTTTGGATTCAGCTGTTCGTTGGCCTTCAGGTGCAGCGTGAGCCAGCGGTCCCAC
>JBDNFN010000358.1:0-36691 GCA_041689795.1 Fuerstiella sp.
AAGGTCCAGCCGCCGAGAAGTTTAGCGATCAGGACGTTCAGCCAACATTCCGATTTCCTTCAACGTGGTGCGATAACGAAAAAATTCTTGCCGCGGTCAACGCGAGTCATCACGCTGCGCAGATTCCAAACAAATTTCGCGGCAGTGCCATTCGATACAGGAACTTTCGCGACGCGATGGCAGCAGAGGCAGCGGCCTTCATGCTGTCCGTGAATGAGGCGCCCGACGCGACCTTCGCAAGCACGTGATCCGCATACCTATTCAGCTGTTCCTCTTGGACCGGACGACGAAACGCTCGCGTTAAGAACACACGCAGACGATTTCTCACTTCACTCGGCACATCCGTCTTCAACGCTGGTTCAGCGAAAAACGTTTTCCAGATGCCACTGGTCTTTACCGTCAGATCGGGGCTTTCCAGTATCGAACGACTCAGGCTCAAAAACGATTCATAAAGCAGCGGCGACAGAGTCAGATGATCGCCGCGATTGTCATAACCGTGTTCGGCTCGAAGATCCTGAGGAAACGGTGCCACCCCACCAAGGCAGGCTTCGATTAGTTGCGACTTACCCAGCGGCCAACTGCCGACTTTTACCTGATCCGGCATTTTGCGACTGGCTGGCTGAAAATAGTTGCTGTGATCTCGCGACATTCGTTCCGGTAACGCAAACACTACTCGATTCAGCTTAAATAAATCCTGCACAGAGTTGTTGTACTGAAACCGATTCATCCGCCTGAGCGGCGCGTGCGAGTAAGACCTGTTCGCGCTCAGCGAAGTTTGGAGCATGACTTTTAACTCGCGAATCAATTCACTTCGCGTTTATGCATCCAGCGGCGGTTCGTCCGCGGGAGGCATGGCGTTCGTATCAAGCACCTTGATCAAAGTACCAAGCAGGTCGGCATCCTTTGTGAGATCTGCCACCGTTTTTAACGCGACCAGATTCACCTCGCTTTCCGCCTCGGCAGCACCGTCGTGGCACTTTAAGCAATGCTTCCGAATAACAGGCTGCACGACGTCCTGTAACTGATCCGATCCGATCGCCTGAACAAACGGAAGTACTTGCGCTGTAATGGCCAGCCAATATAAAAACGCTCGGAGTTTCAACGTATTCTGCCTCGCAATTGCTATTGGTGGTCACCATCCAACGGTAGTTCTCGTAGCAGTGTCAACAATCGCCAGACGATTGCAAGATCTGGTTAGGATTTGCTGTTGCACTCGCTTATTGTGGGTTTCTTCGATCAATCATGGGTTGTTAAAAGTGCCACTGATCAATCACAAGTGACCGGGGATCTTCCGTTGATTTGTTAGCCCTGAAAGAACACTTTTCTTATGGCAGGCAAGCGAAATTAAACATCCGGACAGAAGCCAGGATCTACTGAGCCAAAACGACGAGTTCGCAGCAGCAACACTGAACCGGCGGAAAGTGACAAACTCACGTTGGACGGCAACGTTGCTCCTTCCAATACTGCAGCGCGCAGCGAAGAATTTACTGTGTCGGAGTGGCGTCGTCGTCGCACAGGAAGCAAACATAAGCGCGGGGAAGGATATTATTGGCAGCGTCCCGCCTTATGACATTCAAACACTGGGCAAGGTGCTGCACGCGATTCGGGCCGGTACATCGGGAGACGATGCGTCCGTGCTGCGGGACGCTGTTTTACGTAAACCCAACGCAAAGTCTTGCAAGGACGGTCCGGTACCGGACGACATCCTGTCGGAAAACTGGCGAAACGGCGGTGATCCTTATCAGCACCTAATGTCGCGGAAGGCCTATGAAAAGCAGAAGTATCGACGCTCCCTGGACTGTCGTGAAGTCTGACTGCAAAAAGCCCGCTCGCCTGAATGCGCTGCGTTTTGTGCTGCATAGTCTGGCGTTTACGGACAGAAATCTGGATAACATCGGACCGGTTGACCGGTTGCTCGGCGGTCGTGCTCAGGTGCCATGCGCTGAACGCGATTGACGACGGCAACGACGCATGGAAAGCCAAATCGCGACCAAATCCTTTAGCGGCTTCCCCGTCAACTTTTCTGCTGCGACATCATTAGTGCCGCATAGACCGCTGGCTTTTAAGCGAGCCTTTCGCGACATTTCGTGTCCGAATGGGATTCTATAGCCCTGCCCCGACTTTCTGAGCACCCTACGATGGCCGCCGTTTCTTCCGTTTTTCGCGATGCGATCCGACCATATATCGACCTTCCGGCGGCCGTTCACGTGCTTTGTTTGGGCTCGTTTGTGAACCGGGCTGGTTCTTTTGTCATGGTGTTCATGACAATCTATGTCAGCGAACAGCTCGGTTTTGGAGTCGCTTTCGCCGCCAACTGTTTTGGCGTGTTTGGTGTGGGTTCCGTTGTGTCGTCTCTGGCCGGCGGTCTTTTGGCAGACCGCTTTGGTCGCAAACCGATCATGTTGCTGGCTCTGTCCGGCGGTTCAATCGCACTTGCCATAATGCCGTTTGCAACGGAGCAATGGTCGTTCCTCGGGTTGGTGCTGGCGTTTGCTTTAGCAGTGGAAATGTATCGCCCCGCTGCCTCCGCAATGATGGGTGACCTTGTGCATCAGACTCAGCGACCACTGGCTTTTGCCTTGATGTACATTGCCTTCAATCTGGGATTTGCGTTTGCCGCTCCGATTGGCGGCGTGCTGGCTCAGCATTCGTTTCTGTGGCTGTTCTGGGGAGACGCTTTGACCACCGCCGCCTATGGCTTGATCATCGTGTTCTTCATCAAAGAGACCTTGCCGAAGCATGGTGCTGAACCGGGCGACGCGGCTGATAACGCCACATCGAATAACATTCAGAAGGCAACCTGGTCGGAAGCATTGGCCCACATGAAGGGCGATCGCACGTTTGTGCTGTTTTCCTTCGCAACTCTACTCACCAGCCTTGTGTTCATGCAGGCATTTTCCACACTGCCGATTTACTTGAGCCAGCTTGGGTTTTCTAAAGCACAGGTTGGCTGGTTGCTGTCGACCAACGGCATTCTGATCGTCATTTGCCAGATCCCGTTTACCCATTTTCTGAATCGGTTTCATCGCGTGCTCGTCATTCTCGGCGGTGAGCTATTGCTGGCGGCCGGCTTCGGGCTGACAACATTCGCTGAAACCGCTCCGATGTTTTTTTTGACAATCGTAATCTGGACGCTGGGTGAAGTTTGCCAGGCGGCCTTCAAACAGTCTTTGGTTGCGGACCTCGCTCCAACCAGCATGCGAGGTCGTTACATGGGCGTGTTTTCACTGTGCCATGCGATCGGGCTCACGGTCGGAGCTCCGGCGGGAGGCCAGATTCTGGGTCGCTGGGGAGCTCACGTTTTGTGGCCCACTTGTTTCCTTATCGTAGTGCTGGCCGCGTGCGTCTATGCCATTGTCTACGGCAGACTGGAACACATTCGAACTCAGCAGGAAGCTGCAGCAGCGACCACGTAGGGAACTGGTTTACCAGCTTTGCTTCTGCATCGCTGCGTGCAAGAATTCGGGCGTGAGACCTCGCAGCCGGAACACGCCATCGCTGTGAATCGCCGCTGCGACAGTGAAGCCCTTGGGTCTGTGCCTGATGTAATAGACAAGGCTCAGAACAGCACCAAGATTAACCCCGATAATTACCGCCCACTGCCCAGCGTGTTCAGTGGTCAAACTTAGCACCGCGGCGACCAGGCCAAGCGCAAGGACGTAAAACAGAATACTGCGTCCAAATGCCTTGGCGGCTTGGCTCTTTAAGTGAGCGGCTGCTGACTGGCCTACCTGAACCGGCACTTTTTTGCCACATAAATAGTGCAGCAACCAGTTGCTCAGCATTAGTGGATAGATCATCGCCATCAATATCCATTTTCCTGGCGGAGAACCCTCTAAAAATTGTGCATAATGGAGCGCCAAGATTCCACTGATCGCCACCAAAAAGAACCGCGTCAGCCATTTAGGTGCAGCCCGAGGCACGCGTTTCTGAGTTCCGACAAGGCCTTCCGTGTCACCTGTCAGCCAGCAGATATCTCGCAAATCCAGCTGTTCACGACAATACATCACCCGATCGATCACTCGATAGGACTCATTGTCTGCCAGACGAACTTCTGATGCCGTGACACCTGATTTAGGAGCCGCGTATGGGTTCAAGCTGCCGAACTGTTTGGGTTCTCCTTCACCCATCAAACTCTACTCCGGTATTGAGGCAAGTAACTGCTGAGCGTAGTGCTTTACCTGCATGTTCGACGCCTGGTCTCCCAAAATCGCTTGTAGTCGCTGGCGGGCATATTCGTTTTGTCCAGCTTGGCTTAAAGCTATCACTGCGCCAAATCGGGCTCCATCGATGAGTCGATTCGTTTCGTCGAATTTTGATATCGATTCTCCTGCTGCTGATATCACGGCATCAAAGGCAGACACCGCTTCGTTCAGCTTTCCGGCGTGCATCAGATACTTTCCGTAAAACAGATTGTAGTCTCCTGCCAGACTGGGCACACCCTTCACATGGTCCAGCTGCCTGCCCACATGGTCTAACTGAACATGGCTGATGGCGGCCAGATTCAGAGGTCGCATCGCTTTCACATAGTCCAGCGGTGTTGTGTTCTCGGCAAGCTGTTCTGAAGTGATGGGCAAGTAGCGGTCTGTCGGAATCACTTTCAGCTGGCTGTCCGCGGCCAGCTGATCGGCGAAGTAATACGTATGAGCACCTCCGAAGACAACCGCGATTCTTTTGCCCGGATGAGTCTGGCACGCTTTGCGGATGTTGTCGACAACTTTTGCGTTCCACTGTTCCCAGGGCGTATCGCTTCCAGCCAATTGATGCAGGCGATCGTGATAGTCTCGCCAAAGTTTATTGTAAGCTTTGCCATTCATAGTTTCGCACGACGTCACCATTGCACCGGATTCCTGCTGAAATCTTCGCTCGATCAGTTCGTACCGTTCGCTGTTGCCTGATGCTGCAAAACGCTGAACCATTTGATCAACCAGCTTTGCGTAGCCGGGCGAATACCAGCCAACAGGAATGACTTCCACTTGGTGCTCGGCAGCCCAAGGCAAAGTGACATTCGCACATTCATACGGTGCCGTCGAAGCACCGCCTCGAACATTCATCGCTTCTTCTGTAAGAATAATATCCGGCTCGATGTTAGCCAGCAGTGCGCGCAGGTGGCCCGGTGTAAAGCCGGCCGGCATGTCCGTGATCAAGTGCTGAGTACCGACGATCACCACTTCCGTTGGCCCATCAGCCGGTCGATGTTCGGAAGGCGAAGCAATTGATGCCACGGTGGTATCTGAGCCTGAACATCCCAGAACCCCGATCAGCATCAGAAAAGCAATAGAATATGTTCGGTACATCGTTCACACTGTCCTTCAGATGAAATTCGGATGGTGCGTCGGTTATGCTTTAAAGCCTGTACATCTGCCCATCCTTCGCCATTGCCAAAAAGGAAGCATATCGTGAGCCGACAAGTATTCGGTATTGGAAACCTGCTGTGCGTGACGCTGCTTTGCCAAACCATGGCCGTCGGTGCAGACTGGTCCGGTTGGCGCGGTCCGCTGCAAAATGGACACAGTGCAGAAACCAGCCTGCCGGTCGAGTGGGGGCCGGATTCTGTGGTTTGGAAGGCCTCACTGCCCGGCAAAGGTCAGTCTTCGCCGGTAATCGCTGGCGACAGAATCTTCCTCACTTCAGCGATCGACAATGGTCAACAACGGTTAGTGATGTGCCTTGACCGAAACGACGGCAAGCTGTTGTGGAGCGACGTCGCATGGAAGGGCGAACCTGAAGCCAGTCACCTGATGAACGGCTGGGCATCGGCCACATGCGCGACCGACGGCGAGCGAGTTTATGCGTTCTTCGGTCAGGGTGGCGGGCTGGTTTGTTATGCCTGCGATGGCAAACGACTGTGGCAAAAAGATCTGGGCGTCTTTGAAGGCCCCTGGGGCACTGCGGCCTGCCCGGTGTTGTTCGGCGACCTGGTCATTCAAAACGGTGACGCTGACGCCAATGCTTTTATCGCCGCCTTTGACGGCAAAACAGGCAATGAAGTCTGGCGAACAAAACGTGAGGATACTCGGGGCTGGAGCACGCCGATTCTGATTAAGGCCAACGGTCGCGACGAACTTATTATGAACGGACATCACGGTGTTCGAGCCTACGATCCGACCAACGGCAAGGAACTTTGGTTCTGCAAAGGCTTCGCCGGGCGCGGTTCTCCAACCATCACGCCAGCCGGTGATCTGCTGCATGTAGTTTGCGGACTCAACAGCGATACTTACGCCGTACGTCCCGGGGGCAACGGCGATGTCACTGCCACACACATGGTCTGGCACTCTCCGCGTAAAAGTGCTCGAGACCTTCCTTCGCCGATTGTGATTGACCAGCAAAGTCTCGTGATGGACATGCGTCGTGCCACGATTGCTTCCTATGATATTACCAGCGGCGAAGAAAAATGGCGGCGGCGACTTGGTGACGCTGCCGTTCTGGGACAGTTTTGTGCAACTCCGGTTTCATGGAATGGGCTCGCGTTTTTTGTGGCGGAATCCGGTAAAACCTACGTCGTTCGAGCCGGTGAGGACATGGAAATTGTGGCCGTCAATGACGTCAAACCGGACAGCAGCGAAATTTTCCGAGCTTCCATTACTCCTGCTGAAGGCCAAATTTTTCTGCGGTCCGATCAGGTTCTGTATTGCATTGGCCAGCGTCGGAAATAGTCTGTCGTCGACGAAGTTGTGTATAGAAAGGTGTTTGCATGAAGAAGTTCTTTCCTCGGCGAGACTATCTTTACGGCCTCGGTGCCACCCTTGGCAGCATCGCGTTTTCCAGCATGCTGTCTGAATCCGCAAATGCCAGCGATGTCGCGACTGCGCGGTATTCGCTAAATGCCGGCATGCATTTTCCCGAGGCGAAAGCGAAGCACTGCATCTTTCTGTATATGGAAGGCGGCCCGTCGCACATAGACACCTTCGATCCAAAACCGAAGCTGCACGACCTGCACCTGCAGGAATTCAACCGCTCCGGCGAAGAACAGTCGGCCATGTCCAGCGGCAAACGCTATTACGTGCAAAGCCCATTTCAGTTTGCAAAGCACGGAGATTCCGGTGCTGACATGTGCCATCTGTGGAAGCATCTGTCCGCCGTCGCCGACGACCTGTGCTTTTACCGAGGCTGTCAGGTGGAATCGGTGAATCACCCAACGGCCAATTATCACGTTAATACTGGCAATCAGTTTGGTGGCGATCCGGCTTTGGGGTCGTGGGTAAACTATGGACTTGGCACCGAAAACAAAGATCTTCCCGGCTTCATTGTCCTGCCTGAAATGGCTCATCCACAAGGCGGTTCTGCAAACTGGTCGAACGGTTTTCTACCGACAAGCTTGCAGGGCACGCCACTGCGTCCACTAGGGTCACCCATTCTTGACATCCTCCCACGGAAAGAAGTTACTCGCGAACACCAGCGCCAGACGCTCGATTTTATTGGGCAGCTAAATCAACAGCACGCCAGCCAACATCCGCAACACGCTGCTCTGGCCGCCCGCATGGAAAGTTACGAACTGGCCTTCCGCATGCAGACTCAAGTGCCGGACATTGTGGATATCTCCGGTGAATCAAAACAAACGCTGGACATGTACGGTGTCGACCAGCAGCCAACCGACAACTTCGGACGACGCTGTTTGCTGGCCAGAAAACTAGTGGAAAAAGGCGTTCGCTTTGTACAGTTGTATGCCAGCACCTGGGATTCTCACGACTATCTGGCGAAGGCTCATGGCAGCCTGATTCCCACCGTCGACAAACCGATTGCCGCGCTTATCAATGACTTAAAAAAACGAGGTCTTCTGGATGAAACGCTGATCGTCTGGATGGGCGAATTCGGTCGTACTCCGGACAACGGTGTTCGCGGCGGAGGCGTCGCGTATGGGCGAGACCATAATCCCGACGCGATGGCCATCTGGATGGCCGGGGGTGGCTGCAAAGCGGGCCACACCATCGGAGCAACGGACGAAATCGGTGCCAAGGCTGTTGAAAACGTACACCACATCCGAGACTTCCACGTCACTCTGTTGCGTCTGCTGGGACTCGACGACAACAAACTCAGCTACTACCACGCTGGACGCTTCAAGCAACTCAGCCAATTCGGCGGCAAAGTCATCGAAGAACTGATCGGTTGAAAACCAACGATTGCCAGTCGGTTGAACCTTCATGTGGTGCATCAAGCGACAATCGGGAAACGATAATCTGCGTGGTCCTCACGCAATTGGTTTTTCTGCTGAGTATCAGAAACCCGGATCTCAATAGAGCGTGATCGCCGGAAACTTTTTGGACGTAAAAACGGACCAACCATTCCGCCAAAAGCAGGGCGATCATTTTTGTCGGTGTCTTCTTTCTGCTTTTCACGACACGCGCCTTCGTTCTCACTAAAACGCCGTCGTGGCTGCTATTCTTGCTGCTTCTTATGGAAGCCTACTGGGCATTTTTGGCTGGCTGCTATTTTATATGTTTGGTTCGACTGGCCGTGGCTCAGACTAGTCTATGAGGGAAGTGCACGCCGTTTTGTCACGGTCTACCGAGTAACGATTGGACATTGCCGGTTCTGTTTGCCGCCACGGTCGGACTGCTCTGGTATCTACATAAAATCGGCAACCTGCCGCTGCGGCCAACATAATCAGCAGCGTGATTCAGAACACGCTTATCTTAATCGATCAGTGAAGACTATTGTCCGGACCGGACATCTGCGGGCGATTCGACTTTCTCGAACAGCGCCGGATCGCTGAAGTCGGGCAGTGGCAGGCGGCATTGGTTTCGTTTGACAGCAATCAACTTCGGCGTGGACTGTCGTGTCCGCTGAACCAAAACGTCTTCGACTGCGCCATAGAAATGAGCAGGTTTAAAGTGCGTGCGTGCTGCGGTCTCCAAAACAAACCAGTTGATTTTTCTTCAGCGGGCTGTCTGCCTGGACGGCATCGCCGGTTAGCGCGATATCAAATGAGCTGCCAGATATCGCTTACTTTTCCGCCAAAGCAACCGTCTTCTCCAATGATGGATCCTGGCGAACGACAGCAGCTTCAGTGTGATACGGCGTGCGAACTCGAAGGAACATCTGTTCGTAGATCGCTCTGGCCAATTCGGGGTGATCACTGACTTTTTCCGATTCCTGCTTGGCGATCAAAGCGTCTAATTGCTCCGTAGAACTGTCGGACACGACTGCTAAGACTGCTTCTTTGTCGCTTACGTCGATACGCGCTGCGCTTCTGTCTTTCCACGATGTGCTTCGCTACGTGCTTGGGCGGCTCGAACTTTCTCTTCATAGGCAAGAATATCGGCTGACGGCAACCGGGTTAAATTTATCGTGACAGGCACGATCATCTCCCGATGGGGTTCTTTCCATGTGACTTTATAACCGCGATGGATTGAATCAACAGTTCCTTGTTCCATCGAAAAAGCGACTTCGGTATATCGCCACGCTTTCGTCCGACTATGGTTGTGCTCCCCAAAATGGAAACCGACCACGGTAGCAAAGTCACAAAACCCCTTCATGCCGGCTTGCCGCAAGAACACGCCTCAACGCCTTCGCGGGCAGTTTCTTAATTGTTGGCTGATTGTCATGAGCATTACAAAAGCCGGGCAGCACGAATAGTCCGACATATCCAAAAACGATCGATGGCATGAGTTGGTCCTCTATGCTGGACCGCGCCGAAGATGTCGCAGAACAATGTCGTGGCGCCGGCTCCTCTAAATCTATTGGTACGGCTGATTTTAAGCATTTCCTTCCCGCGAGCCGCGTCAAACGGCTGTCACCAGCCGTTCGTCACAGCATTCAGGTTGGTTTGATTTCTACTTTGAGCGTTCCTGCCCACTCGGAATTCTTCAGACCGCTGCTATCACCGCATTGAACGTTGCACTGGGACGCATGGCGGCTGAGACTTTTTCTTCGTTCGGATGGTAGTAGCCGCCGATGTCGACCGGGTGGCCCTGAGCGGATTCCAGTTCCTGCAAGATTACTGCTTCTTTATCTGTCAGTTCAGCCGCGACGCCAGCGAATTCTGTTTGCAGTTCGCTGTTCTTCGTCTGAGCGGCTAGAGCCTGAGCCCAGTAAAGTGCCAGATAGAAGTGACTGCCTCGGTTATCCAGTTCGTTCACTTTTCGAGATGGTGACTTGTTGTTCTCGAGATATTTTCCGTTTGCTTCGTTCAGCGTTTCAGCCAGCACCTTCAACTTTGCGTTGTGCGTCTTTTCGGCCATATCTTCCAGTGATACCGCGATGGCCAGAAACTCGCCCAGTGAATCCCAGCGCAGGTGGCCTTCTTCAATAAACTGTTCAACGTGCTTTGGAGCTGATCCACCCGCACCAGTTTCAAACAGTCCCCCACCGGCCAGCAATGGTACGATGGACAGCATCTTAGCGCTGGTGCCGAGTTCAATAATTGGAAACAGGTCGGTCAGATAATCGCGAAGAACATTGCCTGTGACCGAAATCGTGTCTTTGCCTTCTTTCGCTCGCTGGCAACTTAGCAGCGTGGCGTCGACCGGCGACAGTATCTGAATATCCAACCCGGTCGTATCATGCAGCGGCAGATACTCGTTAACCTTCTTCATCAGGCTGGCATCGTGAGCTCGTTCGCTGTCCAGCCAGAAGATCGCTGGCGAACCTGTCGATCGAGCGCGAGAAACAGCCAGACGAACCCAGTCGCGAATCGGCGCGTCTTTGGTCTGGCACATTCGCCAGATGTCGCCCGGTTCAACCGTGTGTTCCATCAGCACCGTGTGTGCTGCGTCGACCACGCGAACAACACCTGCACACGGGATTTCGAACGTCTTGTCGTGGGAACCGTATTCTTCAGCCTTCTGAGCCATCAGACCAACATTGCTGACGTTGCCCATGGTAGTGACATCGAAGGCTCCGTTCTTCTTGCAGAAGTCGATCGTTGCCTGATAAATGCCAGCGTAGCACCGGTCCGGGATGATGGCCTTGGTGTCGGCCAGCTTGCCATCCGGTCCCCACATCTTACCTGACGAACGAATTGCTGCCGGCATAGATGCGTCGACGATCACATCGCTTGGTACATGCAGGTTAGTAATACCCTTGTCGGAATTCACCATCGCCAGCTTTGGACGACTGGCGTAAACGGCTTCCAGATCTGCTTTGATCGCTGCCTGCTGGTCCAGCGGGAGCGATTTGATTTTTGAGTACAGATCCCCGATTCCGTTGTTGGGGTCGACACCCAGCTTGTTTAGTACGTCGGCGTATTTTTCGAATACGTCTTTAAAAAACACCGTCACCACATGGCCAAAGATGATTGGGTCAGACACCTTCATCATCGTCGCCTTCATGTGTAGCGACAGCAAGACATCCTGATGTTTCGCTTCGGCGATGGCGGCGGCGATGAACGACCGCAGCGAGCTTTTTCTTAAACGCGAAGCGTCTATCACTTCGCCTGCCTGCAGTTTCAGGCCACTTTTCAATAAAGTGATTGTGCCATCTTCGGCGATCAGTTCGATGCTGACTTCGCCGGCTGAATCCATTACCTGAGAAACTTCGCTGCCGAAGAAATCTCCTTCGTTCATGTGAGCAACGTGAGTTCTTGAATCCGGGCTCCATGCTCCCATGGTATGCGGATGTTTTCGGGCAAATTCCTTTACCGGAGCCGCCACTCTGCGGTCAGAGTTGCCTTCTCGTAGAACGGGATTTACCGCACTGCCAAGTACCTTCGCATAGCGCGATCTCGCGTCTTTTTCCGCATCCGTCTGCGGATCTTCCGGAAAGTCCGCGAGTGCATAGCCGTGACTTTGAAGTTCCTTAATCGCTGCTACCAATTGCGGAATCGACGCGCTGATGTTGGGCAGCTTAATAATGTTAGCTTCCGGCGTTTTGGCCAATTCGCCCAGTTCAGACAAAGCATCCGCCTGTCGTTGTTCCGGTGGCAACAGATCGGCAAAGTTGCCAATGATTCGTGCCGCCAGTGAGATGTCTCGCTTCTCGATGTCGACTCCGGAAGACTTTGTAAAAGCCTTCAGAATCGGCAGCAGCGAATGAGTTGCAAGAGCCGGCGCTTCGTCGGTTTCGGTGTAAACAATTTTGGTCACGTAGAAGTTTCCTGAATTTGGTTGATGCTGACCGCGGGAGAATAACCCGACTTTTACAGAAAATAGTCAGCCGGAATCGTTGGCTGAGACTGTTACAGAATCGATGGGCCTTTGACCTCGATTCCCTTCAGTCTCATCCTCAATTCCTCGACATTCGGTGAAATTTCGAACGCCGCTTCGCGACTAATGAATTCCCGATTTACAAAGCTGTAAAGGCTGTCGTTAAACAGCTGCATGCCTTCGTCTTTGCCGATACGAATCGCTGAATGCAGCTTGTTGTCTTCGCCTTCCATTACCAGCTTTCGCACCGTCGGATTAAACAGCATAATTTCTATGATCGGTACGCGACCCGGTTTGTCGACGATCGTCTTCAGCAGTTTCTGACCGACGATCGCTTTCATACTCATGCCGATCGCCGCTCGAATGGCCGCATGCATATCTGCCGAAAACAGGTCGATAATACGAGGTATCGTACCCGGTGCACTGGAAGCGTGGATTGTCCCAAACACCAGGTGACCGGTTTCAGCGGCGTGAATCGCTGTTTCAAAAGTTTCGCGGTCTCGCATTTCGCCCACCAGCATGATGTCCGGGTCTTCACGAACCGCGTGTTTCATGGCGATCTGAAAGTCCACCACATCCTGCCCGATTTCCCGCTGGTTAATCAGGCACTGATCTGAGGTGTACACAAATTCGATCGGGTCTTCGATGGTCAGAATATGCTTATTCATGTTGTGATTGATCCAGTCCAGCATCGACGCAATGGTCGTACTTTTTCCTGAACCTGTCACACCTGCCAGCAGCACCATCCCCTGATCGAATTTGCACAGATCTTCCATGACGGGTGGCAGATAAAGCCCTTCAAACGGTGGGATGAACCGCTCAATTTTTCGAGCGACCATGCCGACTTTTCCCAGCTGCGTCAGCAGATTCACTCGGAATCGCCACGGCTCGTCCTGGTAATCGACGACCTTCGAAAAGTCGGCCCCGCCATCATGATGAAAGATGTCCAGGTTTCGCTGGTCCATTAAGGGAAAGCAAAGCTTGATCAGCGCACTTTCACTCAACGGCGGCATGTCCAGGGGAGTTAGATGTCCTCGGATCCGAAAAATCGGCGGCCGCCCCGCCTGTAGATGGATGTCCGAACAGTTCATCTTCACTGCCATGCGAAAGATCTTATTGATCTCAAGATCGGCATCCGCATCGAACGTTGATTTGACCCAGTCACGCGCGTGAACCATGTTTTTCTTTTCTTATCTTATCTTATCTTAGCCGATGCTACCGGTGCTTAACTCGCTCTGTGTGGCCAGCTGACACTTTAAAGTCGGACCGTCACACCATGTTCAGCCATGTACCGTTTTGTTTCTTCGATGGTATATTCGCCATAATGGAAGATGCTGGCGGCCAATGCTGCACTCGCCCCACCTTTTGTCACGGCTTCGCACAAATGTGCCGGTGACCCGGCTCCGCCGCTGGCGACGACCGGTATTTTGACCGCATCAGCGACGGCTCGAGTGATTTCAAGATCGTAACCGTCTTTTGTGCCATCTGCATCCATGCAGGTCAGCACTATTTCGCCAGCCCCGAGTCTCTCCACTTCCAAAGCCCATTCGACAACGTCCAGACCTGTCGGTAAACGGCCGCCATTAATGTGCACGTCCCAGAATTCGCGACCGTCCTTTTGAACTCGCTTGGGATCTATATTCACCACTATGCACTGGCTGCCAAACTTTAAAGCTGCTTCGCTAACGAATTCCGGGGTCTTCACGGCCGCTGAATTGATAGAAACCTTGTCGCAGCCGGCCTTCAGTAGTCGTCGAATGTCGTCGACCGTCCGAATACCGCCGCCAACGGTCAGCGGCATGAATATCACTTCGGATGTGCGTGAAACGACATCCAGAATAATGTCCCGTTCTTCGTGGCTGGCGGTGATGTCCAGAAACACCAGTTCGTCCGCTCCCTGTTGCTCGTATTTTTGAGCAATCTCCACCGGATCGCCGGCGTCCTGCAGATTGACGAAATTCACTCCCTTCACGACTCGTCCAGCGTGTACGTCAAGGCAGGGGATGATACGCTTTGCCAGCATAAAATGTGCTTTTGTTGGTTTTCGTTGGGGAACTGAAGGTTTTGCGGACAATATACCCGCTCACCTTCCTGAACGATCTTATCAAACCGTTGGGCCAGAGTCCGGTCAACCGTCAACCACGTTTTCCCGCTTTTTCCCGTTCGAGATCCCCCCTGACATGAACGCTTCCGGCCAGATAGTCTCCGTTAACCTTGGTTCCCGCAGTTACCAGATTTCGATCGGCTTCGGCAATCTGCCCAATATCGGCTTTTTGCTCCACGAATGGCTCCAGCTTTCGGACACTCAGCCGCTGCGGTGTTTCGTTGTCACCGACACCAACGTTCTGCAGCCGCACGCCAATTCTGTAAAGAAGGCTCTTTCAACCAGCGGAGCGGAAGTCCGAGTTGTCTGTGTGAAGGCTGGTGAAGGTTCTAAATCGCTGAAAGAAGCGTCTGACCTGTTCGACGAACTGGTCGATTTCAAGGCCGATCGCCGTACCGTCGTGATTGCCGTCGGTGGCGGTGTGATTGGTGACCTGGCCGGATTTGTCGCCGCTACTTACGCTCGCGGGCTGCCCTTCGTTCAGATTCCGACAACGCTGCTGGCGATGGTGGATAGTTCTGTTGGCGGAAAAACGGGCATCAATCACCCAAAAGGCAAGAATCTCATCGGTGCGTTTCACCAACCGGTGGGAGTGCTGATTGACATCGACATTATGTCCACCCTGCCGGAACGCGAATATCGTTCGGGGCTAGCCGAGGTGATCAAATACGGTGTGATTATGGACGCGGCGTTCTTCGATTATCTGGAACAGAACGTCGCCGGCTTAAACGATCGCGATCCGGGCGTTGTCACGCAGATTGTCGCTAGAAGCTGCCAATTGAAGGCTGAAGTGGTCCAACAGGATGAATACGAAACAACTGGTCTGCGAGCTATGCTGAACTACGGCCATACCTACGCTCACGCCTTTGAAGCTCTGGGCGGATATGGTGCGTTGCTGCACGGCGAAGCCGTTTCTATCGGGATGGTCTGTGCCTGCCGTTTGGCCAGAAAATTGGGGCGAATCGGCGATGCTGAAGTGATTCGCCAGACGAATCTGTTGAAAGCCGTTCAACTGCCTGTCGACGTACCGGATGCCCTGCAGACACGAACAGAGGACATACTGAACTGCATGTTGCTGGACAAAAAAACCGTGTCCGGTGATCTTAAGTTTGTGTTGCCGGACAGAATTGGCCATGTTGAAACAGTTGGCGGCGTAAATCCTCGCAGCGTCATTGAGTGTATTTCCTGACGAAGTGCACATGAGAACAGCCTGCTTCTTCCTCAGCAGGCTGTTAGGTCTCATGTCGCTGCCAGCTGGCCAACTATTCTTCTGTTGGTTTTTTCGTCGGCTTCTTTTTGGCACTGCTTTTCTTCGGTGCCGATTTTTCAGAAGACGATTCGTCATCTGCTTTGGCTGAACCGGCCTTCAGCTTGTTCAAAGCTGTAACCTGGGTTCTGGTCAGAACGTCCTTAATTTTCTGATCCTGATCTGCCTTGAGCACAGCCATCTCTTTGGCGAGTTCTGCGATCTTTGGACCCGTCGTGTCCTTGATGCTGTAAATTTCCTGAACCTGTTCTTCGGTTAGCTCTAGTTTTCCGAAATTCGTGGGCAATCGGTGGTACTTCGAACTATCCTTTTTCGATGCGGCAGCCTTGGACTTTTCCGGGGCTGTTTTTGTTTGTGCCACTGCTGTCAGCGTACCCACGGTTACCATTAACGCCAGCAACGGGGCGGCTATTCGGACGGACGTGCTCTTCATGAAAAAACTCCTAAGGTGATTTGAGCCCTCGTAAGACAAACATCCTGTCGTCCCATGGGCGGTCATACAAATCGTCCCATTGGTTTTTCTTTCAGTTTATGGATATCCACTTAGTACTCGAATGTATCCACCCGACAGTAATTTTTACTGTTACGCGACGCCGGATTTGTCTACCCCACTTCGTACGATACGATTCCATGCCTCTGGGCTCGACTGATCCGATCGGTGGCGTGTAGGCCAGCCAGCACAAATTCGACGCAGGATGCTCGTACCGCTGCTTCACCTGAGGCGTTTACTTCGAATGCCTTGTCCCAGATTGGTGGCACTCGCTTTAGCAGTATTTCGTAGTGTTCGCTCGGCAGCATATCACCGACTTCGATCTTCACGCCTTTGGAAAATATCTGGCTGATTTCTTCCAATCCGTGCTGTTCGACGTATTCCTCAAACACGCGTTTGATCGCTTCGGCGGTCACGGCGTCCAGCACCTGTCGCTCTGACATTTGATGACTACTCATCAAGTCCACTTCCAGCTTGCCGAGCGACGAAGAATACAAATGCCCCAAGTCGCTGATGCGCGGTACCGCTGGCCTTTCTTTCAGCACCGCACCACGTCGGCGAGCACTCGCGATCATGGTTTCGTAATTCGCTATGCTGATACGCGCACTCACGCCCGACTGCTGGTCGATGTATCGACTGTGCCGAGCGCACCGACTGATTTCCTCAATAATCTGCTTCATAAAAAACGGTACTACCACTGGATATTCACCATCCAGCGGGATGCCGCATTCCTGTTCCATGATCTGAATTCCCTGATCGCGTTCCTCCGGATAGTGAGTGTGAATCACGCTACCGATGCGGTCTTTGAGCTGCGGAATCACTTTTCCGCTGCGGTTGTACGTCGACGGATTCGCAGAGAACAGGATCATTACGTCGATGTCGAACTGCACTGGAAATCCGCGAATCTGCACGTCGCGTTCTTCCAGTATATTGAACAGTCCCACCTGCACGAGTTCGTCCAGTTCAGGCAATTCGTTCATCGCAAAGATGCCACGATGCATTCGAGGAATCAAACCAAAGTGCAACGCATCTTCCGCTGACATGCTGGTTCCAGCCGCCAGTTTAGCCGGATCGATTTCGCCTATGATGTCAGCGAACTTTGTGCCTGGGGCCAGCCGTTCTGCATAACGATCATTCCGCGACCACCATTTGATGAACACCTGTTCGTCTGGCGTATTTGCCAGAAATTCTCGCGCCTGTGTCGTAATCGGCTTCAACGGGTCTTCGTGAACCGGACAACCCGGCAAATCGAGATACGGGATGTATTCTTCCAGAAAACGTGACATTTGCCGCATCAGACGACTTTTGCCCTGCCCTTTCTCTCCCAGAAACAGCAGGTCATGTCCCGCCAGCATCGCCAGGCTGATTTCCGGGACAACTGTATTTTCATAACCAAGGACACCGGGAAACAGTTGGTCGCCGTCTGCGAGTGCTTTTTCAATATTGGCTCGGATCTCGTCTTTTACTGTTCGAGACGTCCAGCCACTGGCTTTCAGTTCTGCCAAATTATCGGGCATATTCATCGTCTGTGCGTTCCCTGTTGCGTTGGATGTGCTTCTCAGCACGCGTTGTTCTAGTAAATGTTAGTCACGCGAATCAGTTCGTCGCTAAGAATTCTGTCGCCACTCGCTGATTCGAATCTGGCTTCGATTTGCACTGCCACCATGTTGTTATATTCGTTCGGTATCTTCACCAAGTCTTTCAGCGTGGTCAGTATGGGCGTGTCGCCCGCTTTTCTGGCCTGCTCCACGACGTCATCGAGTTCTTTTCTTGAGTAAAGGTGATGATCCGGGAAAAACTGCGTCGCCACCACTGTCGCTCCCATTTGCGTACATGTATCGACAAACGCTGCTGGATTTCCGATGGCCGTTACCACCATCACTGCTTTGTGCTGCATCACAGTAAACGGCTGTTGATCACCTGCCGCCGTCAGTAGCCCTGTTGGCTGAAATGAAACTCGGCCTGTTTTTTTTTCTAACAACGATTTTTGACGCGTTATCGTGTCTTCTATTTGCTGAAGCGTCGATTCGCTGACTTGGTCTGATCTTGTGATCAACACCAGATCAGCTCGCCGCAGATTGGTCATCGGTTCTCGCAGCAGTCCTCGAGGCAACACACTTCCGTAACCGAACGGGTTTGTGGCGTCTACCAGCAGGATGTCCAGATCACGGCCGATGCGACGATGTTGAAACGCGTCGTCCAATACGATGACCGTCACGTCGGCTTCCGTGATTAGCTTTCTGGCTGCCGCTACACGGTCTGGATTTTGTTCATGGGGTACGCCCGGACAAACTATTTCCAGCACTCGCTTTTCGTCGTTTATCCCCGTGCTGTCCGCACCATAGCCCCGACTGACGATTCCCGGCCGGTGACCCTGTTTCTGCAGAAGTTTGACGACGGCCGCTACGATTGGTGTTTTTCCCGTACCGCCCGTCGTCAGGTTTCCAATTGCTATCACCGGTCTCTCGACGCTGTAAACCGGTTTCCAACCCCTGTCAAACGCCTTGTTTCTGATCGCCATCACCCAGCCGTACGGAAACGACAGGACGCTCAAAACGCCACGAGCAACGGTTGCCATGACGCCGCGTGTTTCGCCGCTGATTAGTTTCTTGTAGGCTTGCTCGGACATATGGCGGTGATTGTTGCATCACTCCGCAAATATGCCAACTTCCCAGCCAATTTGCTGTTTCCCCTCTTTATCCTGATTCATGACGGTAGCCCGTTCTGTCGCTACAATCTTTACTCTCTATGACAGGGTCGTCTGTCCTGCTTCGGTTTCCGTCTCAAACTAATAAGTCCCGCCTGATGAAATACTGCCTACCCGCTTTCTTGCTGTTTCCTTGTTTTCTCGGCTGTTCTGATTCCCGCACCGTTGAGAACACCCAGCCGGCGACCTCGTCCCAGTCCTCCGCCGTTCCGGTTTCTGCTGATAACGCTGACGCCATCACTGCACTGGAAGCTTTAGGAGCCAAACTTCAGCGAGATAGCCGGGGCCATATCACTGAAGTTAATCTTCGTGATACTGCAGCCACCAACGATGATTTGATACGGGTCGCCGCCTTACAGCATGTTTCGTCGGTCTTACTAAACGATCTGCCTGTTTCTGATGACGGTATCGCTATTTTGGCAACGTCTGAATCGCCGTTTGCAAACCTCGATTTGCGCGGCTGTCCTATCGGCAACGATAGCATGGCTCTGATTAAAAATATGCTGTCGCTGAAGGCTCTTCGTTTGAATGGGGTCAGCGGATCAACAACCGTTGACGACGGGGGCATCGTGCATCTTGCCGGATTAACAAACCTGAAAGTTCTGGTTTTAGACGGCTTGTGGGTTAGCGAAGTCGGCTTAGAACCACTGGACAAGCTGGTTAATCTTGAAGAACTCTACATGAAATCCACTACGATCAGCGACGAGGGTCTGTTGCTGCTGACCCGATATCCTAAACTTAAAAAGCTTCGTCTGGCCTTTAATCAGATATCCAACGATGGACTTGCTCATCTGGCCTTTATCAAGACGCTCGAAGAACTGGACCTCAGCGAAAACTCTCTGCTTTCTGATGACGGATTAGCGCACCTGTCAGGCCTGACAAATCTTAAAAAACTTAACCTTTGGCGATTGGCCATTACTGATTCGGGAATCTCCCACCTGACTGGTCTCACTAATCTTCAATGGCTTAATCTTGACAACACTCAGCTGTCTGATGGTGGCCTGCCTGCTTTGCTTCAAATGAAGAAGCTAACTTTCCTGCACCTTGGTTCTACCACCGTTTCTGACGCGGGTTTGCTGTTGCTTCAACAACTAACGGCGTTGAAAGATCTGAAGGTTACCAGAACGGCCGTCACAGAAGCCGGTGTCGCTGCGCTACAACCGCTGCTGCCAAACACTGCTATTCAGCAACTGTATATCGAAGGCGAATAGTGGCTATTTTTGGTTATCAACAATGTTGTTGATAACCTGTTGAGGAGTGATCTGCTGGATGCCCCCTTCCTGCATTGTTATCAACCTGGTTCAACCGACTGGTTTTTACCGTGTTGATTGACCGGGCGTTTTACCAACAGCTGTTCACTGCTGATTAACGATGTTATCTACCGGTTAATCACTTCTACTTGTCGCTCGTAAACCATTATTATGAATTCACTTGCGGCGATTCCGCTGGCACTTATCAACAATCTTCTGCCTCTATATTAATACTAATACTTTATAATTTATTAATATTTAAAACACACCAGCTTCATCACCGTCAACGATCCGAGACGCTACTTCAGGCCTTCTTCCGCTAAGGCCACACGCGGTCTTCTAAACATGAAGTACCGCGAGATGGCCCAACTTGACTATAGGTCAAACTTCCCAGCCTGCGCGGTATGTCTTGCTGATAAAAGCATCAGCTTCCGGACAGTTAGTGGCCTTCAAACCGGCAGCGTCCCATTCAAGTGACTTACCGGTACGATAAGCGACATTGCCGAGCAGTACTGTTTCCGTCAGAGCACCGGAGTAATCGAAGTTACAGGTAGTCGGCGAGCCATCCTTGCAGGCTTTGATCCATTCCTGGTGATGACCGATAGAAGCAGGAATCGATTGTTCAGGTGGTTTGAACGCAGAGAACTTATCCGACGGGAACAGGCGATAGCGGCTGTAATCGGAATAGAGCTTGCCTTCAGTGCCCACAAACATCACACCATTGGCAGGAACCCGTTCGCCGGCGACTTCCTTAGGAATTCGGTCACCATCGTGCCAAGTCAGGTTACAGGCGACCATGTCTTCTCGAGCAGGAAACTTGTAACGAACAGTCAAACCGGTAGGAGCCATTTCTTCGTGCACTGCCGCACCTTCGGCTTCGCAGAAAGTCGGATGTCGAAGTTTCAAAGCCCAGAAAGGCAGATCCATGTAGTGGCAAGCCATGTCGCCGAGCGTACCCTGACCGAATTCCCAGAAGCGACGCCACTGAGCCGGGTGATAACGGCCAGCAACATACGGTCGAACTTTGGCAGGGCCGAGCCACAGATCCCAGCTGAGGAACTCAGGAGGAGCTTCAGCAACGCCTGTCAGTTCGGTGATACCCCAGCCTTTACCGACCCAAACATGAACATCAGTCACATCGCCAATCGCACCACTTTGGATGATTTCCACTACTCGACGATAGTTGTCGCCAGCATGGATTTGAGTCCCTAATTGAGTAGCAACCCCCTTTTCAGCAGCAGCTTCGGCGATAAGACGAGCTTCCTGAACGGTGTGTGTCAGCGGCTTTTCGCAGTAAACGTGCTTACCGGCTTTGATAGCTCGGATGCTAGCGGGAGCGTGGTGATGGTCAGTGGTCGCAACAGTGACCGCGTCGATCTTGTCGCCTTCCGCTTCCAGCATTTCGCGGTAGTCAGCGTAGGTTCGTGGTTCGAGAGAATTCTTGTCCTTCAGCATGGCTTTAGAACGGAGAAGGTATCGAGAATCGATATCGCAGATGGCAACAATGTTTTCACTCATCACACCGTTGACGTCTTCGGCAGCACGGTTGGCGGTGCCAATACAGGCAATGTTAAGCTTTTCAAGAGGATTTTTACTGTCTTGAACAGCCGCACCACTGGCATGCAGGCCAGCAGCAAAGGCAGCTGAAGCGGCAGTGGTTTGCAGGAAGTGACGGCGAGTTTGATTGGTCATGGCAGGCTCCAAAAAGGAAAAAAAAGGCGGGTAATACGGCGAGCATACGTAAACAGCACCATTGTTAGCAATAAAAAGGGCGAGAAAGATATCGGGACGGATTCGAAGGGGGTTATCGCGTGGTAATCTGAAGGCCATGTTAAAGCACACAGAAAACCTGATCATCGGGCAGGGGCTAGCGGGTTCGGCGATGGCTTGGACCGTGCATTGGGCAGGAAAAAACCTGCTGCTAGTGGACCGTGGAGAGCCGAACACAGCCTCAAGAGTGGCCGCCGGGCTGATCACGCCGGTAACCGGCAAGCGAATGGTGCATTCGCCGGACTTCGACCAATACTGGAACGCCGCCAAACAGTTTTATCGCCGAGTAGAGCAGGAAACGGGGACATCGCTGTTCGAAGAAAAGGAGATGATTCGACTGTTCGAAGATGAAGCCTCAAGAACAGAATTTACCGAAAGAAGCGACGAATACAGCCAGCACGCTACGCAGCCCTGGGAAGGAACTTTGCAAAGAGCAGGAAGGCTGCAAATCGGCATTAGTATGCGGCCGGCCGGTCGATTGAACGTAAAGGCTTACTTAACAGCGACCAGAACGTTCTTTGAAGAACGTAACAGCTACGTGGCATCAGAGATAGACGTGACATCAGACCTGTTGGTGAAGGATCAGGTAGAATGGAGCGGTAAGAAAGTGACGGCCGACAGGCTGATACTTTGTCAGGGTTCAGAACAGAATCAGTTTTTTCCAGGCGTGCCTAACAATCGCAGCCGAGGCGACATATTGAAAGTAAAAATAGAAGGCTATGAACGCTCGGAAGTCGTTCACAGAAGCATCTGGATAGCACCGGAAAGCAACGGCGTTCAAACGGTAGGTAGCACTTATGACTGGAAAAATATCTCAAGTAACATAAGTGACGCTGGAAGAAAGGAAGTCCTGAAGAAGCTTAGTCGACTGATCGACGGGCAAGTGGTTGTGCTGGATCACGAAGCAGGTGTACGTCCGACGATGAAAGACTACGAACCGGTGTTGGGACGCCATCCTGAATACAGAAGCGTTTATCTGTTTAACGGTTTGGGATCCAAAGGCACGCTGAAGTCACCCTGGTTAGCTTCACAAATGATGCTATTCATAGCCGGCGAAACGACACTGTCGGTAAACCACAGCTATGAGAGGCTAATACCAGCGAAGTCTCAGCACTGGCCGCTGACAAGGCAGGCTCAGGAAGCAGTGGCAGAAGTATTGCGGTCGGGCGATACAGCGATAGACGGAACCGTAGGAAACGGATTTGATACCATTTTTCTAGCTAAAGCAGTAGGAATAACGGGGCACGTGATCGGCTTTGATGTGCAGACAAAGGCTCTCCAATCGACAGAGAATAGGCTGGCAGCCTTAGACTGCAAGAACGTGTCGCTGCGGCACCAAAGTCACGTTGACATGGGAACCGTAGCAGAACCGGGTAGCGTCGCAGCCATTATGTTCAACCTGGGATATTTACCGGGCAGTGATCATCAATTGATGACCAATGGCGATTCGTCGACGAAGGCGGTATCAGAAGCCATTAAGTTATTGCGGTCGGACGGTATACTGACCGTACTGGCCTATCGAGGACACGAAGGCGGCCAGGAAGAATACGCAGCAGTAGAGCAATTGCTAACCAGCTTCGCTGATCGATACGATTACAATCTTCAGCGAATCGAAAGGACGCCACCAAAACAAACGGCACCCGTTTTGTTTGTTCTTAGAAAAACACTGGCCCGTGAAACAGACGATGACTAACGGCAGACTAACGTTACGTGGGAAAAAGACATTGATGTTGATGGAGCGTATGCTGTTGTTAGCGAGCCTTTCATGGTTGTTAGTAGCAGGGAAAATAGAAGCAACTGACAAACCGAACGTGCTGGTAATTCTGACTGACGATCAGGGCTGGGGCGACTTATCGTTAAACGGCAACACCAACTTAAGCACACCGAATATCGATCAACTGGCAACCGATGGTGCCAGCTTTGATCGCTTCTACGTGTGCCCCGTTTGTTCGCCAACTCGAGCAGAATTTCTGACCGGTCGCTATCATCCTCGCGGAGGAGTTTACAGCACGTCGGGTGGCGGCGAACGCTTGGATCTAGACGAAAAGACGATCGGCGATTCGTTCAAAGCGGGCGGTTACAGAACGGCCGCCTATGGGAAATGGCACAACGGGATGCAGTATCCATATCATCCCAATGGCCGCGGCTTCGACGAATACTATGGCTTTTGTTCAGGACACTGGGGCAACTATTGGAGCCCTATGCTGGAACACAACGGCGAAATCGTGCAGGGCAAAGGTTTCATCATCGATGACCTGACAGATCACGCGATCGACTTTTTAAAACAGAAGAGCGAAAAGCCGTTTTTCGTCTACCTGCCCTATAACACGCCCCATTCACCAATGCAGGTCCCCGACAAATGGTGGAATAAGTTCAAAGACGCTGAACTGAAACTTCACAATCGAGAAGCGGATAAAGAAGACATTCCACATGTCCGAGCCGCACTGGCCATGTGCGAAAATATAGATTGGAACGTCGGGCGACTGTTGAAGGCGTTGGAAGACACCGGAAAAACAAACAACACTATCGTTGTCTACTTCTGCGACAATGGGCCAAACGGTGTTCGCTGGAATGGCGGCATGAAAGGTAGGAAAGGTTCGACGGATGAAGGCGGAGTTCGTTCACCTTGTATCGTTCGTTGGCCAGCCAAATTAAAAGGCGGGAAGAAAATCAGCATTAATGGAGCGGCCATTGATCTGCACCCTACTCTGGCATCCATGGTAGGGATTTCAACGGTCAACTTAAAGCCATTCGACGGTGTTGATTTGTCACCCGCGCTGCTAAAAGAATCAGTGAAACCAGATCAAAGAATTATTGTTTCTCACTGGAACAACAAAGTCAGTGGAAAAACAGATCACTACCGGATGGACACCGCAGGAAAGCTGTACGACCTGGAAGCTGATCCGGGACAGGATCATGACATCGCGGCAAAACAACCGGCGATCGTCGACAGATTAAAGGCCGCGATCACTGAATATCGCGAAACAGTGATGCCCGGGTACAACGACGACCAAAGACCATTTTTGATCGCTCATCCGGATTACCCGAATACTCAAATACCGGCCCGCGACGGTCAATCCCACGGCGGAATACAGCGATCCAATCGTTTTCCGAACAGTTCCTTCTTCACTAACTGGACGAACATAGGAGACAGTATCACCTGGGACGCTGAAGTGCAGGCCGCTGGAAACTACGAAGTCGAAATCTACTACAGTTGTCCGACGGGGCACGAAGGTTCACAGATTCAACTGACATTCAACGACAGTAAGCTGTCAGCTACCGTCGGCAGGGCTCACCCGTCAGGACTGGTTGGCGCGGCGGAAGACCGCGTGAAACGAGTCGAATCGTACGAACAGAACTGGTCCAGTATGAACATGGGCCAGATCACTCTAAAAGCAGGCAAAGGCACACTGAAGTTGCAGGCCACAAAGGTGCCAAGTAAGTCGGTCATGGATTTTCGACTACTGATGCTTCGCAGGAAATAGTGGCTGTTCGCAGAATCGAAGCCAAAAAACACGGCCGAATACACACGCCAAAATACAAGACAGGTACTCAGATAACAATAGCTCAAACACCGGCCTACCAGATCGACAGACTTCTTAACGAAGTTAGCCAAAAGAGGTCGGGCTTAAAATCAGCCGAAGTGTTTGACAGCACGATTGTCAGAGTCGAAGCAAAAACAGGTATCGTAAGATATAGGAAAATTAAGCGAGTTGCCCGTCTTGTCTGCCGGCCAAAGCGGTTGGTGTTGGAGCCGGTCTTGCTGAATTAGGGGAAAAACAGAACCGATAGGTATCGGATCTTTGATCAACTTTATGGAAACGGGCATGAAAGGCCATCCCTATGTAAACACGAGCATCGACATGGTCAGCCGGGACATATGGGGCAGGTCGCTAGTTTGGCAGTGAGCGAATTATAGGGCGGTCGTGACGGCGAGGACTTCGTGCTGTATCCAGAGATCTCGCAGCTGACACCAGACCGCATGGCCAAGAACGCAGAGAGCTATCGCAACGAAGGTTATCGCCGTTTTCAGTTGAGTATAGGTGGCGAACCGGACAAAGATATTAAACGAATAAAGGCTGACAGCTGGATTCTGGAACCAGACGGCAAGTTGATAGCGGAAGCAAACACGGGCTGGCTGATACATGAAGCTGATCGAATCGCCCGGACGTTAAAGACTTTGACGTTACATCGAACAGCCGAGCGTATCGTATAACGAATGTCTTTGAATCCGACGTTGAACGGATGCCCCATTCGTGAAGGACGAACACTTGGATGGCATGGAAGTGTTGATGAAGGCTGAAGCGGAAGAGGCAACGGACGTAGTCCACTTAGAAATCAGCGAGTTTGGCGGCCTGACAAAAGCAACGTAGGCTCGTGATCTGAGCATATATCTGGGAATAGTCATGACGCTGGAAGACAGCAGAGTCGGAGATATCACAACAACTCTATCGCTGATAAGACTCACAGCACACCGCCCGAATATCTGTTGACCAGCACAGACATCAACAGCTACGTCACCGTTAGCAAAGCGGTCGGTGGTCCACAACGAGTGAACGGGCGCATGTCGGCCAGCACAGTACCCGGCCCAGGCGTTCAAATAGGCTAAGAATTATAGGGAGAACTGATGGTGGATATCAAAGCCTAACGTTTCCGCTGCCGAAGATGACAGGGCGTGACCTTAGCCGATAGCAGGTTCAGTGTCAGTGTAGGGAGAAGCGGATCCAGCCTGGTTTTCCAGACAGAATTAATTTGATCCTTAGCCTAGAAACCGGTGCAACGGCGGATGATCAGGCGAACGAGGGAATAGCATAAAGCAGCAGCTTGATGGTATCGCCAGAAACTCAAATAGTCTTCGTCGCGTCAACACGGGGTACCCGCTCGGCAGCTGGCAGGGAAGGTCGAAGTTCAGCTGGCTTCACAAAGAAGTCAAGTTCGCAGTGGCCCGCCCGATCGCGGTGATCATCGCCATTCAACACTGGTTGCAGGAACCTGAAATTCCGAATCGAGCAGTCGTAAAATATTGCTGATGGCCATGGTTTCATAGCTGTAAAAACAGAGCGAACTACGCCGGGCGGTGGCGAGAATCGAGGCGGAGCCAGTACAGCAGTTCGTGGATAACCTGAAGCGTTGTTGGTATCCGGTGTTCGGGCGATTTCTGAATACACCGCAAACAGAGTGATTCCAGGGCGGCCGGTATCTCGCGATCCGGAGCGATAATGCGAGGAGTTGGCGGTGAGTTTGTTAATTTATTCTGCAGCATTTCGTCCAGAGTATCGCCCCACGCCAATTGCTGCAGCGTCAGCACTTCAAACAGGATCGCTCCCAGACTATAGATGTCGGTTCGATGATCAAGATCGCCGCCGGCGATCTGTTCCGGCGACATATATAGCGGAGTGCCTTCGTGCGAAGCTCGCGAGTGCAGAACGCAGGGGTCATCCACTGGTGCTTCAGCAGTTTCTTCATTCTGATCGCTGTCCCGTACAAGTGCCAGCCCCCAGTCCAGCAGCAACACTTCGCCAAACGAACCGGCGACGATATTTTCAGGTTTCACATCGCAGTGAACAACGCCGTGTACGTGAGCATAACTTAGTACCTGGCCAACCTGAATGATCACGTCAATCAGCCGTTCCAGATCCCAGGATGAAACGAAGTCAGCATCGCCGCGGATAAGTCCATCCAGTACTTCTCGCAGCGTGACGCCGGCGACCAGTTTCATGGTGAAATAGTAGTGGCCTTTCGCATCGAAACCGACTTCGTAGACCGGAGCGGTATTCGGATGCTGCAGCATCGCGGTGACACGCGCTTCTCGCAAAAACAGTTTTTGCTCCAGCGGATGATTCGCGAGTTCCTGGCGCAGAGATTTGTAGCAAATCACTCGTCCCAGATGCAGATCTTTACAGGATTGAATCAAACACTTTCCGCCAAGAGCAACCTTAGTGAAATAGATATATCGAGTGTTGTTTTTCATCTGAGCATCGGCGGAAAGTGAACTGTCCGTATCGCTGCGATGAATCAAACCCTGTTTGCCGGTGTATTTTGGATATCGTGATGGCACTCTGATTTCTCTTCCTTGAGCGGCATAGCCGCCAAAACAACGAGTACAAATATCGGATAGCTTAAAGTGAATATCGCTGTATAAAAACAACGGCGTTCCGGATCTACGCGTCGGCTTCAACTGGCAGGACTTGTTGAAGTGTTTCTGTTAACAGTTCAGAACAAAAGAAGGCTGCAGACGTTTACCACCAAACGGCATCGGGAAAGAAGCGGGCAACGAGTTGCTGATAGAACGGCTTGAGTTGTTCAACATCCGGTCGCACGTCAGTTTTTGTATACAGATCATATTGATTGAACAGCCGAACCCATTTGAACATTTCTCGGTCGTAGTCACTCATCAGCCAATAGTATTCGCCTTCTCGATGAGCCGCATAGAACGAATGAAACCGAATCATATATTGCGCTTCACCGGGCAGATACGGCTTTGTGACGTGGTACAGATATTCGTCGTGACCCCATGACAGCAGCACGTGATCCAATCCACAGTTGGGTCGGTAAATACCGTTGGCTGTTTGATATTCGGTAATCCCCGCATCGGGATTGGCAGCGAAGAATTCGGGATAGACGATTTTCTGCGACCAGGCACATCCAACGGGAAACGTGTCGCCCGTGACGGCCCATTGAGGTTCATCAAACAGGCACAGCACTTTTCCCATATCATGAATCAGCCCGGTCAGAATAAACCAATCGGGATGGCCGTCAGCACGAATGGCTTCGGCGGTTTGCATTGCGTGAGCAATCTGAGGCAGTTCGGTATCCGGGTCGCTGTCGTCCACCAGTTGGTTTAGATAATCCATAGCCTGCCAGATATCCATCTGGCGAGTTTTCGGTGGCAGATATTTTTCTCGGACGGACCTGTTGAATTCAACCGTCTGATACAGGTGATTCTGGCGATAAAATTCCAGCACACCGTCGCGAGTTTCTGAGCTGTACTCGCGAAAGGTATCGGAATGGTCTTTCGGATAGCGTTTACGAGCGTCGTCGTCCCATTCGTCGATGTTCAGCAGCGGATTGGACGGTTTCATAGCGTTCTCTTGGGCAGAGGTGTTTTACTTCGTTCCACGGCAATGGCACTTCTCGCAGAAAGAAGGTAAAACTACCAGCGTGGTCAAGGATCGCCAGCCTGTTTTGGTCGAAGGTCGACGCAGAATTAAGCGGTGTTCTTACAGGGACAGATGTCCCGCCTTCTTGTCCTGTGTCTGCGCTATTGGAATCGGTCATGCTTTGTCGTCTGCTTATATTGTTGTCACCTCTGCTTTTACAGTGCAACTGCATGGCCGACGATTGGCCTCAATGGGGCGGTCCTCAACGAGATATAGTCTGGCGAGAAGACGGGATCGTTGACACACTGCCGACAGATGGTCTGCTGCCACGAGTCTGGTCGACGCCGGTAGGTGAAGGCTATTCCGGCCCCGCTGTCGCCGATGGTTTGGTTTATCTGACCGATCGAATTCACGAAGAAGGCAACGAACGCGTGCTGTGCCTGGATGCCGAAACCGGAGCAGAAGTCTGGAAGAAAGAATATCCGGCACGGTATACCGTCAGCTATCCGGCAGGGCCTCGAGCAACCCCGGTCATTAACGAAGGCCGCGTTTACACGATCGGAGCAGTTGGACACATGTTCTGCTTTGATGCAAAGACGGGCGAAGAAACCTGGAAGACAGACTTCCAGAAGGACTTCGGTACAAAGTTGCCTATCTGGGGCATGGCGGCGTCTCCGCTGATCGATGGTCAGCAATTGATCACGCTGGTCGGTGGCGAAAACGGGGCCCTGGTCGTATCCTTTGATAAAGCGACCGGACAAGAACTTTGGCGAGCTCTTGATGACGAAGTGATCGGATATAGTCCACCGGTGATTTACGAATATGGTGGTCGGCGACAGCTGATTATCTGGCATCCAACCGCTGTATCGGCGTTGGACCCCAAAAGCGGCGAAGTGCTGTGGGAAATACCATGGGAAATCAAAGCCGGATTGACGGCTCCTATGCCCAGACAATCTGGCGATTACCTGTTTCTGACAGCGTTTTACAACGGACCGCTGATGCTGAAGGTTGGCAGTAACAATGCCGAAATCGTGTGGAAGGGCAAAAGCAACAGCGAACTACAAACCGACGGTCTGCATTCCATCATACCAACGCCGTGGGTCGACGAAGACAACATCTTCGGCATCTGCAGTTATGGTCAGTTGCGGGGACTCAATACCAAAACGGGCGAACGCCTTTGGGAAACACTGGAAGCTACAGGCAGCGACCGCTGGTGGAATGCCTTCATCATTCCTCACGAAGATCGCTTCTTCCTGCACAACGAACAGGGCGACCTGATCATCGCCAACCTGACGGCCGACGGCTACAAAGAACTGAGCCGAGCGAAGCTGGTGGAACCGACTCGTAAGGTACAGCGAAGAATGACGATCTGGTCGCATCCGGCGTTTGCCATGAAAAGCGTGTTTGCACGTAACGACACAGAACTGGTTCGAGTGAGTCTTGCAAAGTAATGTGGCAACCTTTCCTATCCAGCAAACGTATCGGTAGTTCCAAGCCGGCCGCGGATCGATCAGAAGTATCGCGTTCAGAGTTCCACAAAGACTATGACCGCATCATCTTCAGCAGTGCTTTTAGAAGACTCAGCGACAAGACGCAGGTGGTCCCGTTTCCAAAATCGGACTACACGCGCCAACGACTGACTCACAGCCTGGAAGTGTCGTGCGTGGGTCGGTCACTGGCGACCAGCGTGTACGAAATGTTCCGGCACGATATCCAGCCGTGGGCGTCACAGGGCGACTTCGAAGCGATCGTGGCGGCGGCGTGTCTGGCGCATGACATTGGCAATCCGCCGTTCGGTCATTTTGGTGAAAAGGCGATTCAGGACTGGGCCAGCCGCAACTTGCAGCCGCCCGCTGTTACCGAACTGACGGCAGCTGAACGAAAAGACCTGACCAACTTTGAAGGCAACGCTCAAAGTTTTCGTGTGCTGACGCGTTTGCAGATGAGTAACCGGCGAGGCGGCATGCGATTGACGGCAGCCACGCTGGGAGCATTGGTGAAGTATCCTCGTCCCAGCGAAGTGGATCAGCCTGTTCTGAAGAAGCACGGTTTCTTTCAGGATGATGAGCAGCTGTTTGCCGAGGTATTCGAAACAGCCGGTCGCACGGCCGATGAACAGGGACAGTATGCGCGGCATCCGCTGGCGCTGTTGTCAGAAGCGGCCGACGACATCTGCTATGCGATTATCGACCTGGAAGACGGGTGTAAAGCGGGGTTGATACCGGTCGAACAGGCGCTGGACATACTGGAACGATTGAACACAGGTTGCACGGGCTCCAGCGACATGCCGGAATCGGATCGATTGTCGATGGGTCGAGCGATGTCGATCAACGCTTTGGCCAATCAAAGTGCAGAGGTCTTTCAGGCTCATATCAGCAGCATTCTGGACGGCAGTTTTAGAGGACCGCTGATTAAACAGGTGCCATCCGCAGAACCGTATTCGATGGCTAAGCAAGTGGCTTATCGGCAGGTGTTCAACAGCGAACGAGTGCTTGAATTGGAAGCGGCCGGCTATCGCGCGATTCAGGGACTGTTGGAAATACTGACTTCAGCAGCATTAACCGATTCGCCTAACAGCTTTGATCAACACGTGCGAAAGCTGACCAGGCTGCGAACGGACGATGATATGTCGCTATACCAGAAACTGCTTGCCTGCACGGACAACGTCAGCGGCATGACAGACCGCTACTGTATCGAACTGTTCGGCAAGCTATCCGGCCATGCTTTGGGATAAAGTCGTCCACGTCCTATGCTGGTGCCAGCACTGTTACAGTCATAAGTGGTGCGCCCCCAGCAGTGGCTTCCAAACAGACTTCTGGACAAGAAATTGACAGGCAATGAAAACAGTTGCAGTGATCGGCGGCGGACCGGCCGGGCTAATGGCGGCAGAGGTGTTGTCTCAACATGATGTTCACGTCGATCTGTACGAAGCTAAGTCGTCGATCGGTAGAAAGTTTTTGGTCGCCGGAAAAGGGGGGCTGAACCTCACGCATGCAGAACCGTTTGAATCTTTCGTGAGCCGCTTCGGCCCGCAACCGGACAATATTCTACCGCTTCTGCAGGTGTTTGGCCCGAATCAGGTTCGTGAATGGTGCCATGCACTGGGTGTCGAAACGTTTGTTGGTGTTTCAGGACGGGTGTTCCCCAAAGATATGAAGGCTCTGCCGTTGCTACAGCGATGGACTAAACGACTCCGTGATGGCGGCGTAAACTTTCGGATGCGGCACCGTTGGCAGGGATGGAATGAGCCCGGATTATTACAGTTTTCGACGCCCGAAGGTGCTAAGGAAGTTCAGGCAGACGCAGTGATTCTGACGTTGGGAGGAGCAAGCTGGCCAAAGCAGGGTTCAGACGGTGCGTGGGTGCCGGTTTTGAAACAACAGGGAGTCGCGATCGTGGACCTGCAACCAGCAAACAGCGGCTTTGAAGTTGAATACAGTCAACATTTTCGCGGACGACACGCTGGGGAGCCACTAAAGTCGGTGGCACTGAATTTCACTAATTCAGAAGGCAAAACTTTCCAACGGCACGGATCCTGCGTAATAACGCAACAGGGAATCGAAGGCAGCCTGATCTACGCGGCGTCGGCCATGCTTCGCGATGAAATCATCGCACATGGATCGGCCACGATCACATTGGATCTGGCACCCGATAGAACGCTTCAGCAATTGATCGATCGGCTTTCGGTGCCGCGAGGATCTCGAACGGTGTCGAGCCATCTGCGCAGCAAGGCAAAACTGAAGGGAGTAGAAGTTGGCCTTCTGCGAGAATTCGCGGCAGATTCGCTAAACGAACCGACGCCACTGGCTCAGGCAATCAAAGCTCTGCCGTTGACTTTGACGGCAACTCGGCCAATAGCAGAAGCGATCAGCACGGCAGGCGGAGTTTGCTTTGAATCACTTAATGAATGGTTAATGGTGAAATCACAACCGGGACTGTTTTGCGCCGGAGAAATGCTGGATTGGGAAGCTCCGACAGGCGGCTACCTGCTAACCGCCTGTTTTGCCAGCGGCCGAGTAGCGGGCGAAGGTGCAGCAATATGGACAAAGTCGTGAGATGGCCGCGCGGATGGGAGTGAAGCCTGTCTAAGATCAACATCAAAGGAAAAAAAATCGCTCTACCGGCCGAAGCGTACTTTCACAGCAATAGGTGAAACTGTCGTCTTTGTTTCAGGTAAGAATGGCTTCGAAATCGCTTCGCTGGAAACACAAACTAAGAGACTCTATGTCAATAAACGAATCTGGGACACGCACACCGCACTACCTTTTGATGGAAGGCAAGCAGCGGCTGGGGCCTCAGGTGTTGATGGCAGATTCTTCTAAGTTGTGCACGGCAATTTATGGGTTTTCCGGCAAAGAAGCATACGACCGGTTTAGCGGTAGCATCGAAACCGAACTTCAACCCTACCCGCTGGTCCGCGTTTTTGTGCAGGACCAGGCCGGGGCCACAGATGACGGTCTTAAGCTGCTGGTGCTGGATGCAGCCGGCCCGGAACAGGCGGGCGTCGAAGCAGCAACAATGCAAGCCGTGCTGGAAGCTTTCGAAAAGAAGACAGATCATGTGGCCGCCACGCATCACTTAACTTTTGATGCCGCCACCAAGTCTTATCGAGTTGAAGAAACGTCAAAGTGATTGCCCGGCAATAGGGACTCTGCACTTTCAGCACGGCCTGATACTGATGTTGGCCATGACAGCTGATTACACAAATACCTGGCCGGATTTGGCTGGTGGAAAACGGCGATCATCGGAAGAAACACGATGATCGCCGTTACAAGTCAGCCTAAAACGCTGTAGCAAGCACGGCAGACAGCTACTTCTTTTCAAGCAGCCCCGACGCATTCAGCCAAGCAGCCAGTTGAACATTCCACGTTGAAACCGGGTTGTCAGACGCACGCATACCATAGCCATGGCCGCCTTTTGCGAAGGCGTGCAGTTCAGCTGGAACGCCCTGCTCTTTCAGTCGAACGAACAACAAGGCCGACTGAGCTCCTCGCATAGAATCGTCCCATGTGACTGCCATAAACGTGGGTGGTGTGTCTTTTGTGACGGTCACCAGGTCACCGAGTTCAGCAACTTTGTCGTTGTAATCGTTGCCTAGATAGGCGGCATAGATGGGGCACATAAAGTCTGGTCGGCAACTTAGATCGTCAGCGTCGTCCACGCGGTCATAGCTTTTTGTTTGATACTGCACCCCGGACATGACTGTTAGATGTCCGCCCGCGGAAAAACCCAGCGTGCCAATACGATCCGGATCGATGTTCCACTTCGCGGCTTGTTGTCGAACAATGCGGATAGCTCGCTGTACATCCTGCATCGGTTCCCAATGAATATGGTCAGGATTGCGACGCGGTACTCGGTATTTCAAAACAAAGGCCGTCACACCGATGGAGTTAAACCACTCGGCCACTTCAGTGCCTTCTTTAGGCCATGCCAGAATGTTGTAACCGCCGCCAGGGCAAATGATAACCGAGCAGCCATTGGCCGTTTCCTTGCTGGCCGGGTAAACGGTCAACGTGGGAACGTCGACATATTTGATGCGTTCTTCAGTCAGTTCGGACTTCAATTTCTCAGCAGTAGCGTCGTCGATTTTTATGGCATCGGCAGGAAGCCCGGACGGCCAAATGGAGATTTCCTGAGGCTCAGCTGCAACGGCAATATTTAGAAATCCATTGCCTGACAGCGATACCAGGATTAGCCCAATGCAGCCGACGGTGATCGGTCGAAACATGAAACAGACTTTCGTGAAATGATGGATTAAGCCGATAAGTCGTTCGTTAATATGCCGACGGTACGACTAAATGATCACACCGCACGCATCCGACGAAACACACAGGCAGCCCGGTTGTCTGAAAGGCTGGCGGCGTCGAAATCGGACGGTTATCGTTGGACGTGTTTCACAGGCTGGCCGTCGACAGCCAGCATCTGAGAATTCGTCAGTGAGTTACCAAAGCGGTCGAAGTCTTTGAACGTCCAGACAACACGTTTTTTACGATCCACTTCGATCAGTTGCGGATTGTTTTCTTCAGCGTGACAGTTACCGATCAGGATATTTCCATTGTCCAGCACCTGCAGCGACGTGACCCATGCCAATTGAATATCAGGAAGATCGTTCTGGTGAATGCTCCATACGTCCTGACCAGCGGGCGTGACTTCGATAATACCGTGTCCATTGCCCGTGCTGATCAGCGTGTTTCCGTTCTGCAGTCGAATCGCACAGAAGCACTGGTTTCCGAAGCCTTCCACGCCGTGGCCGTTGGCTGGTTCGCGGCCGAACAGTGGAACCTTATATTCCCAGACAACTTTACCAGCTTCGTCGTATTCTCGAACTGCTCCGTCGCCCTCGTGGCATACCAGATAGTTTCCATTGTCCAGCTTGCGGACAAGTCGTGTGTCACGGTGAGCATCCGGGTTAGCAACTTTCAAAGGAAGCCATCTGACAACGGTGCCATCCCTGTCTAATTCCAGTATTCGTGAACGACCGGATTCGACAACCATCGTGTTGCCATTTTTTAGTCGTTGAAATGCATGGATTTCGATGCGTCGACCTTCGTTGCCAGGAGCCGTTTTGGATTCATACTGCCAGACGACTTTGTCAGTTTTAGGATTTACTTCCAGCACGTGTGTCCACGTGTCCTGAAACAGCACATTTCCGTTAGGCAGCACATGCAAGTCGTGCAGTGGGCCAATTTTTGCTTCCCATTCAATCTTGCCGTCTTCACCCACAATCGCGATACGATTTTTAGAAGAGTCAGCGGCGATAAAACGGCGAGTGGCGGTGTCGGTCGCGAACGCCATGTTGAAAGTGCATAGAAACGTCAGTACCAAAAAAAAACGCTGTCGGATTTGCATAATGACCTACGTGTGAGAAGTGAAAGGAAAAGAAGTTGAAGCAGGGTAAGAGTGGCCGTCGAGTGCTATTCTTGCGTCTGCAAGCTGCGATTAACAAGTCTATGTAGACAAAGCAACGGCATATCAGACGTGTTGATGATGGTAGCGATCCGGCGATTCGGAAGCCAATAAGATAGTGACCGCTGTCACCGGGATAGACTTCACGCATCGCAGATCGATGCGTCTCTAGCGTAGTATCCGAAGCAGCCACCGCGCACCAGACGACCAGACTTGTCGTGAAACTACAGTGCTGGATCAACGTCTGGTAGCCATGGGCGATCCGTGTCGAATACCTGCAGCGGTGCCTGGCACCATTCCATCGCCTTTCATCGCGGCAAGGGCGCGAAGGATCGCTTCATCACACTGCCGCATTCGACTCAGCACGTGCTGCGCAGCTACTGGAAAACGCATCGCAGCCGGGACGCCCCGGCAGGCGATGGCAGGCGATGGCGTGGCACGCGCAATCTGACGTGGATGTTTTTACCGCCGAGTTCGACGAATGAACAGCGCCCCGTGAAAGCGTACCAGCATCTTCCGAGCGGCAGCTCGCGTCGGCCGTCGGCCGTCCGACTTCAGAAGTTTCTGGGGCACAAAAACTTGCAGACGACGTTGATCTATTTGCATCTGACCGATCCGAAGGAAGAAGACGGGCGACTCACGCACGATCATATGGCCCACGCCGGCACGCTGTTCGAAGACATGTTCCCTCCACAGCCACCGATCGATCCGCCTGCCGCACCGGAAGATAAGGCGGACGATAAACCGCCGACGGAGCCTCCGACCGAGTCGCGTTAGATGCCGACCGTGACCGACGCGTTGCGGCAACACGGTCCTGCGTATGTTCGTCAATTCGGTTCGAAGATGCCGATTCAGCACAAGCGTGTGCTAAGTCTGCTAACAAAGTGCCGCACCGGACATCTCTCGCATCTGCGTTTTCAGTGAGAACGCAAAACGAGAACGCAAAAAGGGGACATTCTACTTTTTCGGCTTTCTGGGGCGTCCGCGTGGTCGGAGCGAGGACTCCAGTCCGAG
>JBDNFN010000359.1:0-6441 GCA_041689795.1 Fuerstiella sp.
CTCGACGACACCAGTCCGTCAGAAACCAGTCCGCCAGAAACCGGGCGGCCAACTCTTTGGTGGACTGTTGCCAGATCTGGCTGAGGTCTTCTTTCAGGTAGTAAGCCGTTGCCAGCGCCTTGTTCAGATCCAGAGCTTCCTAAAGTCGAAGGTGTTCGTTCTTTGATTCGTCAAGAGTTTTAGGAAGTTTCACCAGCAGCCAGCGAAGCCCCTTCAACACTTTCCTGGCCATAACTTCGGCTTCACGCTGCAGTTCGCGACGCATCTCGCGCTGCCGTTGAGTCAGCTTGTCATTCATCAGCTTGACGATGTGGAATCGATCAAACACCTGGAGTGCATTTGGCAGGTGTTTCATTACCGCCGCGTAGCAATCGCTGGACATGTCCGTGGCGACCGCTTTGACGTTCGCCCAGTGGCCGACCTTACGGAAACGCTATTGGATAAAGCAGGTCGGCAGCGATTGCGAAAGAAGCGTCGTTGCGGAGTTTGGGGGCTAGACTCTGTCCGTGCTTCGAAGTTCGTGATCGTGCTGGCGACAGCGGAAGCGTACAGTTCTTAAGTCTGTTGGGTTTGTCGGAATGAGTGTTTCTTGGCGCAAAGCGGATTATCGGAATTGGTACCGTCGCCGCCAATCGCAGTGGGCCTGCTTTAGGCGGGATTACCGGTACGAATCGTATACGTGTTTTGGCTGAGGAGGCTTTTGTCTTCCAATTGCATAATTTCATGGCATGGTTCGTTTTGTGAGGTACAGTTGCTGACTGGCAACATGCCGCCGTCAGCAGGCCATATTCAGTAGATTGAGTGTAATGAAAAACCTACTAAGAAGACTCTGGAGAGATCAGTCTGGAATGATCGTCTCGTCAGAAATCATTCTTGTGGGAACGATTCTTGTGCTGGGTTCGATTGCTGGGTTGACCAGCCTGCATTACGCATTGAATGGTGAGTTGACGGATGCGGCGAACGCCGTTGAATCAATGGGTGGGGGTCAGGGTAACACTTATAGCTTGTCTGATAGTCAGGGAGTTCCGGAAGTATCAGGAGACGGAACCTTTTGAAATGTCCGCGTTGACTGTCAGGCGATCCCAAAGACGTTGCTGAGCTTGAGCTGAAGCTTTTCAACGTTGGCCCACAAAGCTCCGAGTGTGTTTATTCACACTCGGAGCTTTTTTCTTGTGCACTTCACCAAGCGTTGAACGATACGAAGACATATCTTCGTTAGTTGTATGCGGCCGACTGCATATCGCATAAATCCATCGCCTCGGTGGCTTCACTTTTGCAATATTTATCGTCAGGTGCTTTAGCAAACTGACGCTGCAGCCTGAAACGCCCCTGATGAAGATCATGGGGCGAAAAAACGCTACCTGGCCTTTAGAAATTCAAGCAGATCCGCCATTTGTTCCACGGAGACGTCCTTCTCGATGCCTTCCGGCATTAAGGATTTGTTTGTGGCCTGCAGTTCATCAATGTCTGCACGGTCTACGGTTTGCACTTTGCCTTCGGCCTGACGCAGTACAATCTGATCACCGGAATCGCTCATCAGCAAACCGTTAAAGGTGCGTCCATCTGTGGTCACCACCACGTACTCACTGAATTGCGGGTCGACTCGACGATTTGGATCCAGAATGTCGTACAACAACGCATCGCGTGATCGGTTGCGAGTGTCGCTGATATCGGGACCGACGTTGTGCCCTTTTCCGTTAACTTTATGACACTTACTGCAGGTCTTCTCAAAGACGATGGCGCCGCGATCGCGAGACGCCGCCAAGCTGATTGCAGGCTGGTACTTATCAGCCACTTCTTTGCGATTGGCAGACACAACTCCGCCGAACACTTCAGCGGCCAATAAGCGAACAGTCTCGTTGCGATCCTGCAGCAGTCTCAGCCTTTGATCGATATCGACTATTGCGGGGGCAATCTGGCCTGCTCGCATTCTAGTTAACAGTTCAATCGTCGATTCCGGCCGCAACAGCAGTAGCGAAGCGGCATCTTTACGTGCGTCAGGAGTCAACGTTTGCAGGCCAGACAAAACGACAGGCATTGCTTCAGCGATTCCAAACTCACGAATAATGCTTATGGTTGCCTGCTGGATAAGTTGCGACTGATCTGCCGCCAGCAAATTCGGAATTTCCTCAATGAAGTCGCCGCGTTTTACCACAGCCAGCAATCTCATCGCAGCAGCTCGAACAGACACTGGCGAGGCAGGATCGCTTACCACAGACACGACCTTCAGAATTCGTTTCTGAGTCGCAACGGCGTCATTTTGCATTTCAACTGGCGGCGCTTCCAGAAGACTGCTTAGCGAGCGATACGGCAGTGGACCCTGATTTCTTTTCGCTCCTTTTTCAAAACCCAGCACAATTGCTGAAACATCGACTTCTGTCGTTTCCGCTGCTGCCGACATGTTTAGTAACGCCGCGACTTCCGACTCGTCACCTTTGGCTGCGATTGCCGTGGCCAACTCCGCCAGTAAAGTGCCCGAGGTCAATTCATGAACACTTTTAACAGATGATCGTTGCTTCAGGATTTCAATCAACCACAATGCTCGTTCGTTGGCAATGGACATCGCAGCATTCTTGAACCATGTGTCAGCCCAAATTTCTGAACGAACAAGTTCGCTACTTTGCGACAGAGTTTCTGATGGCACGTTGGCAAGGTTCTGCAACGCTGCAAATTTTACCGGCGGATCTGTATCGTCTATTAGCTTTGCTGCAGCGTTGCGCAGGTCGGCGTTGCTTGAAGGTGAAAGCATCGCTAGCACTGCTGCCGCTTTCCTCACTCCGGGATCTGCATCGCCGAATCCAATCAACAGGTCATTATCAGAAAGACTACCGATGCCCTGCAACGTATGCAGTACATGATGTTTTGTGATTGCCGATTCGTCGGGTAGCAGCAGCTTGCGCAGTGAGTCGATCGTGGATTCACGTTCCGCTTGACTGACCTTTTCATCGCCAATCGCCGTCGTGTCGTTTACTCGCACAGAAAGTCGTTCGATCAATTGTCGTTGAGCCGTTTGTCGTCGCCACCCGTTTGTGTCCCGCAACATGTTCGTAATTTGTTGCAGGTCGTCCGAGGAAACATACGGCTGTATTGTTTTTGCAGTTGTTTCTGGAACGATTCTCCAGATGCGGCCTTTGTCATCACCGGCTCGCCAATCAATCTGAGCTGCAATTTCCGGCGGTAGAAACTTCGGATGTTCAACCCACATGCGGTACATGTCAGCAAGATACAAAGCGCCTTCAGGCCCTGTGCGAAGGCTGGCGGGGCGGAACCAGGTATCATTGGAGGCTAGGAAATCTGCGTCGGGGCGAGCACGAGTTGCCGTCAGGGCGGCACTATTTGTCTGTGATGCAACAATCGATCGGGTCACCAAATGACCGACGGGCTCGCACACAAACACGCTATGCTGAAACGAAGTATCCCACAGATCACCGCGATAAGCAGTGACGCCGCAGGCCGATGTGTGAGTACCCGCATGTGCCAGCCAGTTGCTTTTCATGTTAACCAGCGGAAATACTTTTGTGTCGCCACCGGAAGGTCCAACATCGACATGGCGAGGGCTGATGATGGCGAACGGGTTTCGCTTTCCCACAGACTCAGAAATCATTTCCATCATAATGGGATTGCGATTGGTGCTAAAAAAACGGTTGCCATCATTGTCGACCGTGTTGCCGAATTGACCCATGCCACTGACTGTTTCAAACTTCATGGTCACCGGATCAAATCTCATGTCCTGCCTCGGTAACGCCACTGGATCTGCAGTTTCAAAGCCTGGTCGCCGACAACGCACGTTGCCGGGCGCGTAGGTCAGATAGATCCAGTTGTCCATGCCCCACTGTGGACATCCGATCTGCATCTGCGGGTGCGCCGGAGCAAAGCCATCAAACCAGACTTCGCGCACATCCGCCACATTATCGCCATCGGTGTCTTTCAAAAAGACGATCTCTGTTTGAGCACCCGCTAGAATTCCGCCCATCAAAGGCATGAAACTGTGGCAGAATTTCAGATGGTCAGCAAACACAGTTCGTTTATCCATGCGACCATCGCCATCAATATCTTCTAGCATGACAATCTTAGACATTGCAGCAGCCACTGGATCTTCAGTGCCATCCGCTTTTACGGGGCCGATGGGGTAGTCTGAATATTCTGCGACAAACATTCGTCCGCGATGGTCGAAGTCAATCCACACGGGGTCCAGCACCAATGGCTCTGCAGCAACAAGTTCAATACGACTGCCTGGTTCGATCTGAAAGCACGCTTGTGATTTTTCCGGCGTCTTGGAAGGATCCGGCTTTTGGTCAATCCAATGACGCCCGCCACGTTCGCTGTTCACTGCGTCCAGGAGCCTCCGGGGCTCCTGTTGCTGTGACAAAGGCAGAAGAATAATCAACAGCAGGAAGTTCTTGAGCATCGGCGGGACCTAGGCAAATGGGCGGGGAGGCTTAGTTTGCCAACATTAACGTCAATCCGCCAGCCAAACGCGAACGCATCATTGATTCACTGGAAACACGGGAGAATGAGTGGCCGCATTCACACTGCTCGATCAATTCTGCAAACCAAGGAGCGACGTTTTTTTCGAACCGTTGAGTTCAGTTGGCGGCGGGCGATTTTCAACTGCTGCGACGTTCAGTCTTGTGTGAAGCCTTGTTAGCGAAAATCGAATGCCGGGATTACGTTTTAATGACGGCGAAAAAGTCACCGGGGCTTGGCTTCGACGTGCCGTAGTTTCGGTACTTCTGTCCTGGTTTTTTTCCGCTCTGTAGCCGTTCTTCACGAAATTAGGTCATTCCGGCAACTCGATCATCCACTGAGCCACGCCGACGCTGATTGCACCGATCAGAAGCAGGCCGATCAGCAGACCGATCAGCAGACCGACTCTGTAAAGCGTTCGGATGCCATCATCCGGGATGTTTTTCTTCCCCATCACGCGTTTTGTTAACACGCTGCAAACCCATGTCCGGTGCAGCATCGCATGCAACAGGATTCCGATGCCCAATACTGACAGCATGGCGAACTGCACGCTGCACCACTGACCGTAATTCATGCCCCACAACGAGGCTCCTCGAGCGGCAATTCCTGGCGGAAACGCAAACTGAACAATCACTGCAACAATGCACAGTTTGCCGAAGATTAATCCCAGCAGCCCATCCAGCCAGAAATTTACAAGAGTTCGTGAGATGCGTCTTGGCGTCTGAGCTGCAGAGGGCACTGTGTGTTCGTGGTCATCGTGGTGGAGCAGTTTTTCTTTGGCGTTCGGTTCTGTTGATCGGTTTTCGAAGTATTACCGCGAGACAGTGCTGATACCGCCGCAGGCACATTGCGATCATCAGTTGTTGCAAATTCTGCAGGCATCAGACTCATGATTTCCTACAGGTTTCCTTGTGGCCGCGAATATGTTGCGGTTGGCACTGGCGGGATAGATCTAGGGCTGTTTAGCTTCGCAGAATAGACAGGCTTCCTGAGGCTTCTCTGTGGAAGAATTGGCGGCGAAAACCATGCCGCGTGCGATAGTCCGGACACCTGAGATTAAAACGCAGACAGCCGCTGCCTTCATTAATTTCTGACGCATCTTCAGCGACGCCACAGTGAATCCAGCGCCGGTCACAAGCATAACGGGAACCGTGCGCATGCCAAAAGCTGTCATCAACAACGGACCTTTCCAAATACTGGCGCTGGATGTTGCCAGTGCCAGAAACGAGTACACCAGTCCGCATGGTAGAAAGCCTGTGAGGATGCCGGCGATGAACACCCCGACGCGTGAGCCGCCTTTTAGAAATTTCCCGAATACCGTTGCTGTCAGGCATGATCCCCGCTCAATTACTTTTTTTCTAAACCAGGCTGCCGCCAACATGCCCTGAATTACCAGCAATAGTCCAGCGAGGATTGCGAACGCCGCCTGAATGCTGATCACGCTGGTTTGCGAAGAAAGAAATTCCGACTTTGTAAATCTGGCACCGGCAAAGCCGGCAACAATCGAGGGAAAGCATACGTAAATATCCGACCGATACTCCAGAGCAACTGCCTTTCAAGGACACTGCGAATTCCGGTTGTCCCCAGATTCATCGTGGCTGAAATTGCTCCACACATTCCAATGCAATGAGCAGCTCCCAGAACGATACTCACGAAGACCAACGGAAGTTCGTACATCAGCGAATTCATGACCGTGCCTCCGCATGTACTGCTAAATGTCTTTCATGTGTAGGAGTTTGAGCTGCAGTCTGCGGTTGAGTCAAGATGTCGCTCCCGTTCGACTGCTCGGATTTCGATAAACGACTCTGACGCGTGCCGTTCGAGTTACCTGAATTCCCGCCGGAAGTGTTTTGTTTGTCACTGAGTAGACGCAATGATTTTGAAATAACAAGCAGGCTGCTGGCAATCATCAGCCCCGCTGCGACAGCAGGATTCAATATCCCTGTCGCCGCCACACACACACACACACACACA
>JBDNFN010000360.1:0-6353 GCA_041689795.1 Fuerstiella sp.
ACGCCATCGACGTCATGTCTGCATGCGTAAAAAAACTTAAAATTTATGAACGCGACGGATCGAGTTCTTCAACGCTGCGCGGTCGCGGCAATTCACGGTCGCAAAAACGCAAAATACCCGTGGACAACGCCATTCGTGGCTACATCCTGTCGTCGGATGGCAAACGCGATAAGTGGCATATTGAAGGACCACTGTTTGCTGGCTGCACGGTTTACCACATGAAGAGATCGCCGATCGACCCAAACCGAATTTATGCGTCGCAATGCAGTGACTGGTTTGGGCAGGTGATTCAAAGATCGAACGACAGCGGACAAACCCGGGAACAGCCTGGTGGTGAGCCCGCACCGGATTTCACCGGGCAGCCGCCCGCAGCGAGCAACAAGTTCGTTACGAAGGCGACCCCGGAACTCTTATGTGGTACGACGGCACGCCACATCCCTGGGAATTTAAGCGAGTCTGGCATCTCGAACCTTCATTAACAGATCTCGACACCGTGTCCGCCGGCGTTGAAGATACGGCCATTTTTTTGTCCACCGATGGGGCGACGACATGGAAGGAATTATCCGGACTGCGCGAGCAGAAAGGTAACGAATGGCAGCCGGGAGCTGGCGGTATGAGACTGCATACGATTCTGCTGAACCCGACTAATCCGGATCGTGTGTATGTGGCGACATCCGCCGTTGGAGCTTTCCGAACAGCTTATGGCGGCTGGAAATGGCAACCGATCAACCGCGGGTTGAAGTCAAAGCACCTTCTCGATCCCAACGCAGAAATCGGATACTGTGTTCAGCGTTCATCGACTGGCACTGCATCCATCACAGCCAGACGCTGTCTACATGCAGCTTCACTGGGATGTGATGCCAACAGATAATGCGGGCGATCTTTGGTTTAACATCAGCGGCAATTTACCAACCGACTTCGGTTTCCCAATCGAAGTTCACACTCACGAACCTGAAACTGTTTACGTTGTTCCGATCAACAGAGATTCCGAACACTTCGTTCACGAAAGAAAGGCGGAAATTCCCCTGTCGTACGGGCGGTAACGACTGCGAAGCATTAACAAACAGGTTGCCTCAGAAAGATTGTTACGTAAACGTATTGCGAGACGAGATGGCCACCGATTCGCTGGATGAATGTCGCATCTGTTTCGTTACAACTGGTGCCGGGATCGACATTGACGACACACTTTTAGCGAAACGCGAGCGCATAAAAAAGCACGGTCAAAAGACCGTGCTTAGTGCCATGGAGGCGAAACGTTACAGAACGCATCAGGCGATTTGCTGTGCTCACTGCTGCTCAGACGATCAGAATCTTACAGAAGCCACTTGAGCCATCTGAACGATTCCTTCCAAAACCTGGCTGCCGTCAGCGGACAACAGTGTCATCTGCAACACACCACCTGAAATCCGGATGGCTTCCTGCATAGACGTTTCATCCACCAGTGCAATGCCGTTGCAAACAGTCAGCACCATGCCAGGCTGCAAACCAATCTGTTCGGCTGGCGAATTCGGCTCCACAGCGTCGATGCCGATGCCCTTGCCTGGCAGCAGAATCCCCTGCATGCCAAGGTACCACTGAACTTCCTGAGCCGGCACGCCAACGTACACTACTGTCAAACACTGAACTCGATTCCAATCACAAACAACCACTTCGTTGTGATGACAGTGAGCGATTGGTTCACAGTACTGAGTCCACCAGTGGCAGGTCACAGGTCGAGTGTGGCACCAGTGATGTTTGTTGTGCGTGAGTACGTGCTGCAAAGCATGCTTCCAATTGGGCTGGCCAGCACCAGTGCTGCCTAGGATTGCAGTACCTGAGCTTGCAGCACCTGGGCTTGCAGGTGCTGGGCTTGCAGTACCTGGGCTTGCAGTACCTAGGATTGCAGTACCTAGGATTGCAGTACCTGGGCTTGCAGCACCTGGGCTTGCAGGTGCTGGGCTTGCAGTACCTGGGCTTGAACTGCCTAGGCTTGAACTGCCTTTGGAAAAGAACGGAACTGTGGTCACCGAGCCGTTTCCTGGCAGGTTCGGCAGGTTGATTTGCGGAGTCTGAAACTGCGGAGTTGGTTTGATCGATGGGATTGAAGTTCCTCTGCCAATGGTTGGCAGGTTGCCAAACGAAGGCCTCTGATTGCCCGTCGCTGGCAATAAACCCGATGTCCCGCCGAAGCCTGGCAAACGCGTACCTGTCCCTGTGACTCGCCCACTTGTGGAACCGGGTTTGATGTTATGCCCCAATGATGGCGTTCCGGAATTGCTGGGGCGAAACGTGACTCCGCTGCCTCTGGAACTCATGCCGTTAAAGCTTCCTGATGGCGATCCTTTTCCGCCGAAGGTATTTCCGGAACCTGTCGTTGAGCGCCCTAAGTTTCCAGACGATTGCTTGCCGATGGAAAATCCGCTTCCACTTGATTTGAAGCTTGAAGATCCGCCGCTGCGGCCAGAATGTTTCTGAGCAAACGCGGTACAGTTGCCCGCAACAAAGCAGGCAAAACCAACGAATAAGATTGATTTGGTGAAGCGTTTCATGGATTTTTCCTTTGTTTTTGAGTGATTGAACTGACCTATCCCCCTCAGCGAGAAAACCAGTGGCGTGTTACAGATTATTTTCGATTAACTTTTTACGTTACAGCATTCGGCCCCAGGTGGAGTCTTCCTATTTAGTCGTCCCTGAAAAAACCTGCACAGCGTTGACAGCTGGATTTTCACTACGAGTGGCGATTCACAACATGGTTCAGGCGGCGGTGATGATGAGTGTTCGTCGGTTCTCTGAGGCTGAAATCACAGGTTTAAGGCGAAACAACGGCCACAAGAACAGCGACTCCGCAATCTCGCAGCAGCAGCAGCAGCTGTAAGTTCGAGTCGGCAGCGGCCAGAACGGTGTTGATTGCGTCTGCCGACAGTCCTTTCAGTAAGCTGCGGCCCATGCGATGGTCGGTTTTTAAATGTCCGATTTTCGGCTGCACCGCGGTGCGGCGTTTGCATCGACGTTTCTGAGTTCGCGTCAGCTTCCGAGTGCTGCTGCCAGACAGATGCACGGCAGCGGCACCTTTGTCATGGTGGACGCGATCCCGTTGTGGGAGCAAGTGCGGGACTATTACCTTGCTGCTTCTGGCCCGGAGCACCCCAACACGGTCTGGGCGATGAACAACCTGGCAGCTTCGTACTTCGACGTCGGTTGCCGTGACGAGGCTCTCACGATGAAGGAAAAAGTGCTGACGCTCCGCCGCAAGCTGCTCGGCCCGGAGCACCCCGACATGCTCGGTGCGATGAGCAACCTGGCAAATACGTACTACCAAGGCGCTCGCCAGGACGAGGCGAGCGCCTTCCGCGAAAAGATCGTTGAAATCGATCCCTGCAGATGGGACATCGGGAACGATCTGGGGTTTGTGCATGAACCACTCGGGAAGCATGACCAAGCGATCGCTGCCTGGCGGAAGGCGATCGAACTCAATCCACGAATCAGAACGGGTGTTCCGTACTATCTGGGCGTGTTGCTGCAGCAAGCCGGGAAACCGGACGAAGCTCTTGCGGCGTATCGCACGGCCATCAGGAATGGCGTGATGCCGGGGCAGGCCCTGGAAAAGACGCTGGAGATCTTGGGGCAGACGCTGGATCAGGAGTCAGCGATGGCTGAACTGCAGAAGCTCAAAAAGCTTCTGCCGAACAACGCCGCGACTTACAACTCACTCGCCTGGCCGCTGGTGTCCGTTCCCAACCAGGAAGGCAACTTTCCGCTGGCGGGTGAGGCCGTTCAGTGGACTCGTCAAGCATGCGAACTGGCTGCCGGCGACGGTGCCATACTGCATACATTGGGCACCGCTCTGTACCGCGTGGAACAGTGGCAGCAAGCCATCGACGCCCTACAGGGTTCCACGAAGAACGGTTTCGACGTGCCTCACAACTGGCTATTCATCGCGATGTCCCACTGGCACCTGGATGCCAAAGCCAAAGAGTGGTACGACAAATCCCTCGCCTGGCAAACCGCTAACGAAGAAGCCCCCAAAGCCGACGCCGAACGGCAACGCTTCTTCGCCGAAGCCGCCCAGCTAATGGCACCGGCCACAAGTGAAAACGAACCCGAAACGGCACAGCCTCAACCGAAAGACACGGGTGCCGATTTATAAGATGCAGATGCCCCGAACCCTGTCAGCGAACTACCTGACGCCACTCCCGACAACAAATGGGCCGTGTGCGTTGATCGCCGGAAACCGGACAACCATTCAGGAAGAACGCCAAGCAGTTTTTGATCAACGCAATCGGGGGCAAGCTGGTCCGCATTGTGGAATATGAACGCCGCCGGTGCCGCAATTCAAAGCACGACGGCCGCAGCCCAGTTCACAACGGCCAACGATGGGCGATAGTCGAGCAACAAAGTCATTCTTCCTGTTTCGTGGCTTCAACATTCCTAAGACGGGAGTTGTTGAAACTCGGGACTACCTGAGACACGTCGTCGGTTGGCTCGAAATTTGGCTGAAGATCTTTCATCTCGCCAACTTTCTCAGCCTGGTCGGAATTGGAGTTATTCTGCTGTTAGCAGCAGTTGACGTTGCAAATCAAGTCGGGATGAAAATCCAGAATGGTGCTCCCGCACTGGGAAGAATACGCCCAGATCGCCATTGCCGCTGTCGTACACCACTACATCCTTCTATTGCTGTTTCTAGTGATCTATGTGAGCACGATGATCGGTGAGGCAGTATATCGAGTCGTCCCGGCTTGTATCCGCTACTGGATTGAAGCAACAGAAGAATCGAGACTGGCGAAAACCCAACGATAGCCTAGTCATAGACGCTGCAGAGATCGGGTCTGACGCAGGTCGCTGACTCCGTAGTACACGCACACATGTGGGATAGGACTGTACATCCGAAAGCCAGTCGCCGCGCTGGCCCTCCCGCTTTTACTTTCTTCAAGGCAGATCAGAAAGACATTATCAATGGCAAGTGTTTCCAAAGATTCCCGCGGCTACTGGCGAGTCCTGTTTGTCGATCACAATGGCGATCGAAAGCAACTGCCACCAGAAAAAGTGAACAAAGCCACAGCCTGACTTGGGGCGATGTGCTCTGGGACAAGGGACGGTTTCGTGTTCGAGCGACAAAGACCGCCCACATGGAAGGTCATGAAATCGGTTTCGGCCCCCTCGGCCCCATACTTCCGTATCTGGAAGCGGCCTTTGACGAAGCGGTTGACGGCGACAAACGTGTGGTTACACGGTTCATCGCACGAATGTGAACCTGCACAAACCATTTCTACCAATTATCCTGCAGGCTGGCCTCACACCGTGGCCCAAGCTGATTCAAAATCTCAGAGCCTCGGGCGAAACCGAATGGTTGGACTCAGGGACGCCGGCTCATATGGTGGCAAACTGGATCAGACACGGCGTCAAAGTTCAGAATGACAACTACGCTCAAGTGAACGACCACCACTTCGAAAAGTTCAATCTGAAGGAGGTGGAAAAGTGGCCACCATCTGAGCCACCATCTGAGCAAAAAAAAACCACGCGGCCAATAAAAAAGCACGGTCAAAAGACCGTGCTGAGTGCCCTGGAGAGGGGTAACACCGGGCCGAAAAAACAAGTGGTTTCTGAAGACCGGGCCGAAGGTTGGCGCACATTTGGCGCACTTGCTGACGATTCCAGCCGCGTTACCCACTTCTGTAACCTGTTATCGGGTGCGGGATTTACTGCCGAACAGAAGCGGGCGATTGATCATGCGATGGTGGGGGCAGGCTTGTCACTGGTTGCCACGGGAAGAGGTTCCCAACAAAAATGACGACCGTCGAAAAACAGTATTGAGGTTGACTCCATTTGGGACCCGGAAAATTGTAAAATCACAATCATTTCGGGGGCAGGAATGGCACCAAAAACGCTGGTGCTATGGGTCCTTCCAGGCACCCCGGGGGCTTCGCGGGTTTCCCATTGCTCGAGTTTCTTGCGTAGAACCATAATTTGGTAGTCGTTCCGTTCCGCTTACAATTTGCGGGGGTTGAGAGAATTCTGTGATCACGCGTCCAGAAACAAGATTCCACCACACACGAACGCGATAAAGGCCGACGAAGTCCCCGCCCCGGAAGCGGAATGTGCCATGGTGTGAGCAGGAAGGGCATGTTCAGCGCCGAAAACTCGCTCAGTCTTCGGTGCGTAGAGCTGAAATCAAGCGGCGGAGATGCGAGACTCCAGTGAGCCTTATGTCCTGTGTTTTTGCGGCGTACTGAGTTCGTTGTAGTTTTTTGACGCTATGGCGTCTTTTTCTGTTCGACTTTGCAAGGTCAGACCGCATTAGCCTCGGCGGGAGGTTTTTTTTGGCGGATCAGCAAATTTCCATTTGACAGGCCGTGGATATGTTCCACGCATTGCCA
>JBDNFN010000361.1:0-8108 GCA_041689795.1 Fuerstiella sp.
GCAGCTGCATCATGGCTTGAACCTCGTTCGGGCTGAAGGCGTTGTCGAGGGCTTCATTGTTTGAAGCAGACTTTCGCATTCGAGCGACTTTGGCGTTTGCGGCGGCGTACGTGCCGCGCATGTTGTCCACTGCAAAGTTGGTGATGCCATCGGCGTTAATTCTCAGACTGCCGCCCGCTGCAAAGGCGTCCTGATTGGCTGCCAGAAATGTGAACTGCCAATTGAACTGTGCTTGCTGGCGTTCAATCATCACACGGACGTTCTCGCGAGAAAACTCTTTACTGGCGTTCTCGTTACCGTCAGTAACAATCACGAATACCACAAGCCCCGGACCGCTTGATTCCAACGGTATGTTTGCGTGAATGCTGCGTCGGAGTGTGTCAGATGCGTGGCGAGTTCAGTAACGCAGACTGGTCCTGAGATTATTGGCACAACCGGTGTTAAGATGAACAGGTGATTCATGATCAGAAGCAGTTCGCTTCATGCCTAACGGGCCGAGATGGAAGCGATGTTGCTCCCAGAAATGTAGGCAGTAAAACGAAAATATTGTTTTGCTCTTCAGACTGCGGATATGAATTCGACAAGCAAGGCCGTCGACGGCTCACCCTGCGGCTATCTCGAATGCGCAGCAGACTGTGGTGGGGCTGTCGCGTTCCTCTTCGTTCCGACGATCATTTTCTTTGCAGTAACCCTGCCGATCCCATGAGAAAATAACTGGGCTAGATTCGGCATGCGGTTATTACCATCTATATAGTAGGTAATGTGCAAAGCCTGTGGCACTTAATTGAACAACTATTGATTTCAGTGACGATTGACCGGAAACACTTACGTCATTATGCTCACCGCGCACATGTGATTTGCAATAGCCTTCCTATGGCTGGGTGTCGTTCAGTTTACGCATGACCTTCATGTTGTGACATTATTGTTTGTTTCGGAGAAGGTTCGGCGATTAAAAATTGCGCTGGACATGATCTGTCCAGGTCCCCTTGTAGACTTCGACTTATGAGCGAATCACCGCAGCTTATTAGGCAATGGAAGATCCTGCAGATGTTAGAAGCATCGCGATCGGGCTGCACGATTCAGGATCTCGTCGAAGACACCGAAGTTTCCGACAAGACCATCCGTCGAGATTTCAGAGTGTTGTGTTCGGTATTTGAGATCTCCAAGTCAACCGGCCTCAACAGAGTGCACCACTGAAAATGAAGCCAATGGCCCACGCAAAGGAGATGGTGAACCAGATTCGGCGGAATTTGTCGGCGATACAGTCAGCCTATCAGCAAAGATTGATCAATTAATGTTGAAATACGCTCATACGATTCAAGACCAGCCCCCCGAATCGTGGGAACCGCTGGAAGACCACCTTCAGCTTGTCGCCGAATTCTGTTCACGATTTGCGGCGTCGTTCGATGCAAAGGACTTTGGTTTTGTACTTGGTATGTGGCACGACCTTGGAAAGTACTCGAAAGAGTTTCAAGCGTATCTACATCAGGCAAACGGTTTCGAAGCTAATCTGGAAAACGTCAGTCCGTCGATGCGAGTTGATCATTCGACGGCCGGTGCTCAGCTGGCCGATCGACTGTTTGGGAAACATCCTTATGGACGCATTCTGGCATATTGCATCGCCGGACATCATGCGGGCCTGGCGGATGCGATGAGTGCATCTGGTGTGTCCGGCCTTGATCGACGCCTGGCGAAAGTTGTTCCGGACGTTAGTGATGCACCTGTACAGTTGCAGCAGAAACCAGTTCTGGCAGACGAACCGCCAATTTGTCTTGGCGGTGATGACGTATCTGTTGCATTTCAGTTGGCATTTTTCACACGGATGCTGTTCTCTTGCCTTGTGGATGGCGACTATCTTGCCACCGAAGCTTTCATGTCACCGGAGAAAGTCAGCGAACGACGAATCGACGTGCCTCACTTATCCACCCTGCGTGAAATACTTGGTGAGCACCTGCAGGAATTATCTGCTGGCAAACAGGGGGCGGTTGCAGATGCTCGAACAGATGTGCTGAATGCCTGTCTCCGAGCAGCCTCAAGTGACTGTGGACTGTTTTCACTGACTGTTCCGACAGGAGGCGGCAAGACATTATCTTCGCTGGCGTTCGCTTTGGCCCATGCGGAAACGCATGAAATGGCGCGTGTGATCTACGCAATTCCTTTCACGAGTATCATTGAACAAACGGCCAACGTGTTTCGAGATGTATTCGCGGATGTTCCCGACGTAACCATCCTGGAACACCACAGCAATACAGATCCGGATCGTGAAACTCCGACGACTCGCCTAGTGACGCAGAACTGGGATGTTCCGATTGTCGTTACGACCAACGTGCAGTTGTTTGAATCGCTGTTTGCGTCTCGAACATCCAGTTGTCGCAAGCTGCATAACATCTGTAACAGCGTCATCATTCTGGATGAAGTGCAGGCAATTCCAGTAGATTTGTTACGCCCGACTCTGGCCGTTATTCAAGAACTTGTCCGCAACTATCGATGCACGGTCGTGTTGTGTACGGCCACTCAGCCTGCCTTAGGCAAGTCCGAAGATTTTCGCATCGGCCTGTCGAGCGTCACAGAAATCATCCCGAATCCTCCACAACTATTTGAGCGGCTGAAGCGAGTGCAAATTAGCCACATCGGTCCACAATCCGACGAACAACTGACTGGCCAGCTGATCCAATATGACCAGTTTCTGTGCATCGTCAACACGCGTCCCCACGCCGCCAATCTATTTGCCCGTTTAACCCGACTCAACGATGCGGACAAAAAAACAAACAGCTTGTTTCATCTTAGCACCTGCATGTGCGGTCAACATCGCAAGCAGGTCCTTGATACAATCCGCCAGCGACTACAGGATGATCTTTCATGTCAAGTTGTTAGTACGCAGCTAATTGAAGCCGGAGTCGATGTCGACTTTCCAGTCGTCTTTCGCTCGTTGGCAGGTGTTGATTCGATCGCTCAGGCAGCCGGCCGCTGCAATCGCGAAGGGCGACAAGCCACTGGCCAAGTTTTTGTATTCGAGTCGACAGAAATCCAGCTGCGCGGTTATCTAAAGGCCACCGCAGACTCTGCGGCTGAACTGATGGCTGATCTGCAGCCCGAAGACATGGATCTACTGAATCAGGACATTGTCCGCCGCTACTTCGATCTTCATTTCTGGCGGCACAGCGATCGCTGGGATGCAAAACAGGTGATGAATTGCTTTCCCGATCCGTATCACACAATGCAGTTCAACTTCCAGGCAGCAGCGAAGCGATTTCAGTGGATCGACGATGTCTCGAAAACGGTCTTTGTGCCATACAACGTAGAAGCTCGCCGCCTGATCAAAGAACTGCGACGCCTACACGATGACGTGCAGCAGATTTCAATGTTGCGCAAGGTGCTGCGACAGCTACAGCGTTACTCGGTCAACCTGTTTCCACAGATATTCAACGCCATGGTCGGCACAGATATCGAAGTTCTGGATTCCGGATATGCCATCTTAACCAACGAATCCTGCTACGACAGACACCTCGGCTTCCGCCCCGACAAAAGCGGCTACCACGAACCCAATTCACTCATTATTTGAAAATCACCCGTTTAATTAGACTCGCAGAAAACGTTTTCCCTTCGCTCATTGCAGTCGCAAAAAAAATCTCCTCGTTAGGTTAGGTTAAACGAATCTCTTTAGGAAAGAATATTGCTAATGAAATCCCCTCCACAAATCGCTATCAAAGTCTGGGGTGATTATGCCTGCTTCACTCGTCCGGAAATGAAAGTCGAACGCGTTAGTTACGACGTGATGACTCCATCCGCCGCGCGAGGCGTCCTCGAAGCGATCTATTGGAAGCCGCAGATTCTCTGGGTCATCGATCAGATTCATGTGCTGAATCCGATTCGATTCACCAATCTGCGTCGCAATGAAGTGGCATCGAAGATTCCCGTCGGCAATGTTCGTAAAGCCATGAAAGGCGACACCTCACCGCTGGGCGTGTACGTCGAAGAAGATCGGCAGCAGCGAGCCGCCATGATTCTTCGCGACGTTGCTTATGTAATTGTCGCTCACTTCGATCTGCTTGATCCTGCCGAAACCCAGCAGAAGCATTACGAAATGTTGAAACGGCGAGCGACCAAAGGGCAATACTTCCACCATCCGTATTTTGGGTGCCGCGAATTCCCGGCCGACTTTGAATGGGTAGACGTCGACATCCCGGAATCGCCGCTCGATGGTCAGAAGGACCTTGGCTTCATGCTGCACGATCTGGATTACGACGACAACCTGTCGCCGCGATTCTTTCGAGCTGTCATGAACAACGGCATTATCGATGTGCCGCCTTTGCACGGAAGCCAGGTGAAATCATGATTCTTCAGGCCTTGAATCATTACTATGAACGACTGGAATCCGATCCGGACGTCGACATCGCACCGTTCGGCTACAGCCGTCAGAAGATTTCCTTCTGCGTCGTCCTGAACGACGACGGAACGCTGCACGAAATCGCCGAAGAGACCGAAGGAAACGCCGACAAACCGCGTCCAAAGTCGCTGATTGTAATCGGTGGTGCGAAGCCTTCCGGTGCCGGGATCAACCCGTGTTTCCTGTGGGACAACACCGGTTACATGTTGGGCTTCAAACCCGATGACGACAAGCCGGAACGCACGCTGGAAGCCTTCGAAGCATTCCGGGCAAAGCACCTGGAACTAAAGTCTGTCATTGATGATCCCGAGTTCGCCGCTGTCTGCATATTTCTGCAGTCATGGAAGCCGGAAAACGCCGCCGATCATCCAACACTCACCGCTATTTCCAGTGGCTTCGGCGTGTTTCGGATTCGAGGCAGCACGCACTATGTCCATCAACGGTCTGCCGTAAAGGATTGGTGGAACAGTCAGTTGGCTGGTGCCGACGCAGGTGCGGCCACAGAAGGACAGTGCCTGCTGACAGGGCAGCAGGCCGCACTCGCTCGACTGCATGAACCCAAGATCAAGGGCGTGAATGGCGCTCAGTCATCTGGCGCGTCGCTGGTTTCGTTCAACGACAAGGCCTACGAAAGCTTTGGACGCGAACAAAGCTACAACGCCCCGGTCAGTGAATCGGCAGCTTTCCAATACTGCACGGCACTGAATCATCTGCTGCGACAAGGTGGAGGCAAGATTCAGATAGGTGACGCCACCACCGTTTACTGGACCGAATCGCCATCGCCGATGGAAGAGTTCTTCAGCTTCGTCGCTGACCCAGCCAAAATATCTGCAGAAGATGATGCTCAGAAGCAAAAAGTTCTGGCAACTCTGCATCGCATTGTCCAGGGGGAAACCGTTGACGATCTGGAACTTGGCGATGGTGACACACCGTTCTACGTGCTCGGCCTGTCACCCAACGCGGCTCGCCTGTCGATTCGATTTTGGTACGTCAGCACACTGAACGAGATGGTGGCCGCTCTTCGTCAGCACTTCAACGATCTGGCGATCGCGCGAAGTTTTGATCGCGACCCTGAGTTTCCGGCCATGTGGCAATTGCTTCGCGAAACTGTTCGCGACAGCAAAGACATTCCGCCGTTACTAAGCGGTGCCGTGATGCGAGCCATCCTGACGGGCAGTCCGTATCCACAAATGTTATTTTCAGCAGTCATTCGCCGTATTCGAGCTGACCGAGTGGTCAATTCGGTACGTGCCGGAATGCTGAAGGCGTGTCTGAACCGAAACTCTCGAACCGGTATTTTCCCTTTAATAAAGGATATTTCAATGTCACTTGATCCCAACCGCCCGGAAGCGGCTTACCAGCTTGGCCGCTTGTTTGCCGAACTCGAAAAGACTCAGGAAGACGCTCTTCCGGGACTTAATGCCACGATCAAAGACCGCTACTTCGGAGCCGCCTCGGCCACACCAGCCAGTGTGTTTCCAAGAATCATTCGAGGCAGCCAGCATCATCTTGGCAAACTGGAATATCGTTCCAAGATCCATCGTGAAAAGCAGATTCAGGAAATCTGCGGCAAGCTCGATGGCTTCCCATCGCACCTGAACCTGAACGATCAGGGCCTGTTCGCACTGGGTTACTACCACCAGCGTCAGGCAATCTTCACCAAGAAAGCGGCACCCGAAGACACCGCCGTCAAAACCTAACCTCGTTTAACCCGTGGTCGAAGACAAGGCCGCCGCGGGTTACGTTATTTCCTAGTCTTCGACAACGGGTTAAACATTCAACTTCTCATCAGGAACTTCAATCATGCAAAACCGATACGACTTTATTTTTCTGTTCGACGTAAAAGACGGCAATCCTAACGGTGATCCGGACGCCGGCAATCTGCCTCGCATTGACGCAGAAACGGGCCACGGACTTGTCACGGATGTCTGTATTAAACGTAAGGTCCGCAACTACGTCGGACTAGTTCACGGCGAACAGCCACCATATGAAATCTACGTCAAGGAAAAGGCCGTTCTAAATCTCCAGCACGAGCGAGCTTACACAGCGTTGGAACTGGATTCGAACAAGCGAACTAAAGGCAAGGACAAAGAAGCCGAAGATCGGAACCTGACGAAGTGGATGTGTCAGAACTTCTTTGATATTCGCACATTTGGAGCCGTCATGACTACTAAGGTAAACTGTGGTCAGGTTCGAGGCCCGATTCAGTTAGGAATGGCTCGCAGCATCGATCCTATTGTCGCAGCAGAACACGCGTTGACTCGATGTGCGGTCGCCACAGAAAAAGAAGCCGAAAAGCAAGAGGGCGACAACCGTACCATGGGCCGCAAATTCACTGTGCCATACGGCCTTTACCGAGTCCACGGCTACATCAATCCGCATCTGGCGGCCCAAACCGGCTTCGACGACAACGGCGAAGACCTAAATCTATTCTGGACATCTCTCAAGCAGTTATTCGAAAACGACCGATCTGCAGCACGAGGCGAAATGTCGCCTCAAAGCTTGGTTGTGTTCAAGCACGAAAGCAAGCTCGGCAATGCTCCGGCCAACAAGTTGTTCGAGCGAGTTACCGTGCGGAACCACACCCCAGATGGCACGCCTGCTAGACGTTTTGGCGACTACACTGTCACGATTGACGACAGCAACCTGCCAGAAGGCATCAGTATCGAACGGAAGATCTAAGGGGCGGTGTTTAACCCGACTCGCAGAAGAGGGCTTTAGTTTGTCGCCTTGCCGTAATGTCGGCAAGGCGCACCTGCGACACTTCCTCGTTTAGTCTGGACAAACGTTGAAATACGTTGTCAGGAAAGTGGGACCATGTATTCCGAAGACGATCTTCTTCCCATTTCTGCGTTGCAGCATCTACTGTTCTGTGAGCGCCAGACGGCGTTGATTCATATTGAACGCCAATGGGCAGACAATCGCTTCACGGCAGAGGGCAATGTATTGCACCAAAAGGCGGATGCCGCCAAATCGGAAACTCGAGACGGCATCCGCATCACTCGCGGGCTGCAAGTGCATAGTTTTGAAATTGGACTGTACGGCGTCTGCGATGTCGTACAGTTCCAGCCTCCGGAATTAGGAAGCAATTCGAAAAGTTCGTTGGCGAAACGAATCGAACGAGAACTGGAACGGGCCCGGCATCCGTGCACCGACGAGAGCGGAGCACGCGCAGATGTAGCCGGGCGAATCAACTCAAATCCGGAACACGCTTCCCCACTGCCGTTTACTAACTGGGTTATCACGCCGGTGGAATACAAACGTGGCAAGCCCAAAGCCAACGACTGTGATCGTGTGCAACTGTGTGCTCAGGCCCTGTGTCTCGAAGAAATGCTGCAAGTCCAAATCCCACGGGGTGATCTGTTTTACGGAAAGGAACAACGCCGCACCGACGTACCGTTTGACGAGCGACTCAGGCAAACCACACGACAGACCGGCTGCCGTTTGCATGAACTGATTCGATCGCAAACAACACCCACCGCTTTCAGAGAAAAGAAGTGTGACACGTGTTCACTGCTGTCCCTGTGCATGCCGCCAACAGAAAAACAACAAATCGCCTCCGAATACATCAAAACCATGATTCAGCAGTAACCAGAAGTGAAACGATCCGGCACTCAGAAATCGACCGAATGAAGCAACACCTCAACACCCTGTTTGTGACAACTCAGGGAGCGTATCTGCGCAAGGATGGCCAGACGGTCGCCGTGCGTATCGAAAAACA
>JBDNFN010000362.1:0-5260 GCA_041689795.1 Fuerstiella sp.
GCCTCAAATTCGGCGGGGAACCGAATTTCGCGGCTCAATCCACGACGAGCCACCCGAACCGCCATCATCTGCCATGTTTTTTAATTACTCAACTCGGCACTCGCTCAAAACAACCCGGTTCACGGACACGCTGCTAGCCGATACCACGATTGTGATCTTCAGGTCGGCTCATGGTTTTAACATGGGACACAACGGCATCTGGCACAAAGGCAATGAAATCTGGGCGACTCAGTACCCGCCGACAGAAACGCATCGTGGCACCCGCGTGATTTCAGGTAAGTACCGTCCCAATCAGTACTACCATTCGCTGCGAGTTCCCATGATCATGCGATGGCCGAATGGCATAGAACCGGGCACCATAATTAACGACAGTCCCCATGTCTTGACGTGTATCCAACTATCGCCGCGTTGGCGGGATCTCAATCGCCGAAACGACTGACACTGCGAGGGCGAAATCTGATGTCTCTACTTTAGGTCGAAACGCCGGCCGACTGGAATTGGGATCTGTACGCCGAAAACCACATGATTAACTATGCAGAAGCTGATCTAAGCGGTTATCCAACTCCCAGATTCAAACTGATAATTGATTCACACAACACTGGCGGCAACGAGTTTTACGATCTGATGGATGACCCTGGTGAAACGCAAAACCTATACGCAGATCCGCGTCCCGAAGTTCAAGCGGCCATTGCTGAACTTTTCGAACGGAATACAGCAACAATCCGCCGCCGTCCTTTCATATGCAACCGGCAAGACAACACGTTAATGACGTTGCCGCCGGTTTCAAATCGAAATTTGCGAGAAGGCATTTTCACGCTCAATCTTGGGCAGCATCAAGGATGCGAGGCGACGCAGCGGTGGAAATAATTGGTTTCCAGCTCAATAGAAAAAGAAAGCCCGGCTTTAGATAAAGCCAGACTTTTGCATTCTGGGATTTCGAACTACTTCTCTGCTTTTTCCGGAGAACTGCCGCCAGAAGGTTGTTCGTGTCGCAGCAGCGGGAAGAAGATGACGTCACCGATTTTGTGGCTATTGGTTAGTAGCATCACCATGCGATCGATGCCGATGCCGAGTCCTCCGGCCGGAGGCATTCCAACCTTGAGTGCTCGGATAAAGTCGTGATCCATCTTGGCCATCGAATCTTCTTCCGACATGCCGGCCAGCTGAGTCAAAAACAGTTCTTCCTGCAAACGCGGGTCGTTCAGTTCTGTGTAGGCGTTTGCGAGCTCCATGCCTTTCACAAACAGTTCAAAGCGTTCCGCAATGTTGGGGTCATCATGCTTACGTTTTGTCAGCGGACAAATTGACGCTGGGTAATCGGTGACAAAGATCGGGCCCTGCAGATGATCTTCAACAGTGGCTTCAAATACATCGCTGACGACAACATCCGGATGTCGGCCAGCGAATTCGATACCGTGTTTTGCAGCCACGGCAGCCACCGCCTCTGCATCTCGCATGTCGCAACCGGCGTGTTGCAGAAACAGTTCGCCATACGTTTTGCGCTGCCATGGTTGTGTCAGGTCGATGGTGTCGCCATCGGGCCCCCAGGGCAGAACCAACGAGTCACTAATGGCGCGCGCTGCGTTGACGATAATTTCTTCGGTGAGATCCATCATCGATCGATAATCGCCGTAGGCCTGATAGATTTCGATCATCGTGAATTCAGGATTGTGCGTTTTGTCGACGCCTTCGTTCCGAAACACTCGACCGATTTCGTACACCCGTTCGATGCCTCCAACCATCAATCGTTTAAGGTGCAGTTCGAGAGCGATCCGCAGATAGAGCTCCATGTCCAGAGCATTGTGATGAGTCACGAACGGCCGTGCGGCAGCTCCACCGGCGATCGAATGCAGGACTGGTGTTTCGACTTCGTTAAACTTATGCGATCGCAACGTTTGGCGGACGGAATCAATAATTGACGAACGCTTCAGCATCCGTTCCATGACGCCTTCGCCATAGATCAAGTCGCTATATCGCTGACGAAGTTTTGTTTCTTCGTCTTCCAGACCGTGGTATTTTTCAGGTGGCTGAGCCAACGACTTGCAGAGCACGGTCAGTTTTTCGACCTTCAGCGAAAACTCACCGCTGTCTGTTCGCCAAGCGGTTCCATCGATTCCGATCAGGTCGCCGAGGTCCAGTTGGCCCATGAGTTCCCACTGCTGTTCTGACAAATCGCCTCGGGAAAACAGCAACTGAATGCGACCGGTTTGGTCCTTGATGTCGTAAAACCTAAGCTTACCGGCCTTTCGTCGCAGCATGATACGGCCGGCGACACGACAGGCTGGTCCGGCTTCACCCGATGTTTCGGGCACGCGTTCGCGAGCTTCAGCGATGGACAGGTGATCGTCGAAACGCTGGCCAAACGGGTCGAAACCCATTTCGACGATCTTTTCCAGCTTCACAAGCCGGTCTTTTTCGAAGCGGTCTATCTTTGGCTTGCGGGCGTCGTTTTCAGAATTCTGATCGTCCTTCGACATCTTCGGTCGATTCCTTTGCGTGTAAAACGTTGAGAAACAGGTGCTGCGAAACGAAAACCCGGATCATAGGCAAGCAAATGCGTGCGAACTACCACCGCCGCCCTGGAAGTGTGGAGTGTTTCTGAATGAGACTCGCACACGCTATAGAACTCAGCCGGCCAGCTGGATTGTGACCTCAGCTTCAAGGGCGAAGATTTAACCGCAGTCGAGGACTTGCCAAAATGGATTCGTTTTGAAGGGCCACAGGAGCTCAGATCTTGAAGTCACCTAATAGCGACAGTCGTAGCAGAAAGAAACGTTAACAAGTGAATTCACGCCGATTGTGGCACACATCTTGTATAGCGATTCGTACTTGTAACCTCTGCGATTTTCTAAAACCGAGGCTTTGCGAGTTGAGAGGTTGTCGGACTGCGTCGCAGTTGATGCATCGGTTAGCTGCTTTTGGATATTGTCACCGGCATAACCCGCACAGAATTCGTTTTTCTGACGGATAGCATCGAAACCGATTCCATAAAACAGTAAACGATGGGTGAATGGCTGAATCGGGCGAACTGTGCTCAAAATGCTGGTTTTTCCGGAGAAACTCACCGATTCTCCTACTGGACTAAGTGTTTGATATTCGATACTATGCCCGATTCGCAACTGGCTTCTGGAACTAATTTTGCGTCGTATGTGCGTCGTAGCGAAGCTGGTATTCACCTTTTTGACATGTTGCGTTGCGATCGTCGCGGCGGGCATTAGTTTCAGGCTTTTATAATGGTAGACCGTAACCTCCTTCGTGAATTTGCAGTAGATGACGCCGAACTTGAGGCCGTAATGGACGCCTCGTTCGACATGCTTGAAGACGTCATTAACGAAGAAGCTCAGACTTACGACATCAACGATATTCTTGTGGGCACAGTTGTCCGCGTCGATGACGAAGAAGTGATCGTTGATATTGGATACAAGAGCGAAGGAGTTATCCAGCGAGAAGAGTGGGAAGACGGCGAGGTTCTGCCTGCTGTTGGTTCCAAGATCGAAGTTCTGCTGGAAGAATTTGAAGACAGCATTGGCCTGATTGTTCTGTCGATGAAGAAAGCCCGTCGCGTTCGCGACTGGGAAGAAATCATCAAGACACACAACGAAGGTGACATTGTCAAAGGCCCGGTTGTTCGCAAGATCAAGGGCGGTTTGCTGGTTGCTATCGGTCGCGAAATGGACGGCGACACGGTTATCAAGAATGGCGTCAACGTGTTTCTGCCGGCAAGTCAGGTCGACGTTCGTCGTCCATCGGATATCGCAGATTACATCGGCAACGACATCGAATGTATGATTCTGAAGATTGACGAAGCTCGACGAAACATTGTTGTTTCGCGTCGACGTTTGATCGAAGAAGCTCGCGAAAAAGAAAAGAAAGCTTTGCTGGAAGTTCTGGAAATCGGTCACCTTCGTCAGGGTACGGTCAAGAACATTGCAGACTTCGGAGCGTTCGTGGATCTCGGTGGTATCGATGGCCTGCTGCACATCACCGACATGAGCTGGGGACGAATCAACCATCCGACCGAAATGGTCAAGATCGACGAAAAGATCGAAGTGATGGTTTTGAATATCGATTATGAAAAAGAAAAGATCGCTCTGGGTCTGAAGCAAAAGACTAAGAGCCCATGGGAAAATGTTGCGGAGCAATATCCTGTGGACACCGTCATTAAGGGCGAAGTTGTCAACGTGTTGTCTTACGGTGCGTTCGTCAAGCTGGAAGACGGTATCGAAGGCCTTGTTCACATCAGCGAAATGTCGTGGACGCGTCGTGTTAACCACCCAAGCGAATTGGTCAGCATCGGCGATGTTGTTGAGGTGATGGTTCTGGGCATCAACGAAGAGAAACAGGAAATTTCTCTTGGTATGAAGCAGACTCAGTCCAATCCCTGGGACAACGTTGTTGATAAGTACGCTGTTGGAACGAAGGTTTCCGGAACGGTTCGAAATCTTACCAACTATGGAGCGTTTATCGAACTCGAAGAAGGCGTTGACGGACTGCTGCACATCAGTGACATGTCATGGACTCGCAAGATCGCTCACTCAAACGAAATGCTCAAAAAGGGCGAACCGCTTGAATGCGAAATCCTGTCTGTTGATCAGGATCGTCGTCGTATCGCTCTGGGCCTGAAGCAGCTTGCTGATGACCCGTGGGAAACAACAATTCCAGAAAAGTACAGCCCCGGCAGCAGTGTCAAAGGTAAGGTTACAAAGATCACCAACTTTGGTGTGTTTGTTGAACTGGAAGACGAACTGGAAGGCCTGCTTCACGTTTCTGAACTGGCTGACCATAAGGTTGAACATCCGGAAAGTATGGTCAACGTGGGTGACGAACTGGAAGTTCGCATTCTACGAGTCGACACTGCGGATCGGAAGATCGGGCTTAGCTGTCGTTCAGATGAGGAAATCAGAGAAGCGGCCGCAGCAGAAGCTGCTGGTGAAGCCAGCGGCACTGTTGCAGCCGGTGGTTCTGCCACTGCTAGCCCCGCCGCTGCCAAGCGTGCGGAAGAACTCAAGGGCGGAATGGGTGCCGGAGCCGGTCCTCTGTTCACCCTTGGCGGACCAACTGCAGTTGAAGACGAACAGGCCGAAGAAGTCGCTACTGAAGAAGTTGCTACTGAAGAAGTTGCTACTGAAGAAGTTGCTACTGAAGAAGTTGCTACTGAAGAAGTCGCTACTGAAGAAGTCGCTACTGAAGAAGTCGCTACTGAAGAAGTTGCTACTGAAGAAGTTGCTACTGAAGAAGTCGCTACTGAAGAAGTCGCTAC
>JBDNFN010000363.1:0-10330 GCA_041689795.1 Fuerstiella sp.
GCATGGGCGAAGCACTTGGGCATTGACGTAAAGATCAATAACAGCGTGGGAATGAGATTTCGATTGATTCCACCGGGCACGTTTGAGATGGGTTCACCTGCATCAGAGCCAAAGCGGATAAGCCATGAGACTCTGCACAACGTGTCAATCACTCAGCCGAAGCTGTTGGGTATTTATCCGGTGACTCAGGGGGAATGGAAGAAGCTGATGGGCAGCAATCCGAGTTACTTCACATCTGTTCAGGGCGAAGACACAAGCCGTTTTCCTGTGGAGCAGGTGAGCTGGGAAGACAGTCAGGCGTTTCTGACGCAGCTGAACGCTCAGCATGGCCTGAAAGGCTGGCGTTATCGCTTGCCAACAGAAGGGGAATGGGAATACGCGTGCCGGGCAGGCACGGTGAGTCCGTTCTGGTTTGGCAGTGAACTGAACGGCAAGCAGGGCAACTGCAACGGAACTTATCCGTACCCAGGTAAGACGGAGAAGGGGCCTGATTTGAACCGACCGACTGTCGTGGGGACTTACGGTGCGAATCCGTTCGGGATCTGCGATCAGCACGGTAACGTTTGGGAATGGTGCGGCGACTGGTATAACAAGGGTTATTCCTCGCAGTCACTCAGTAAAGACCCACAAGGTCCGTCGTCAGGTTCGTCTCGTGTTTTGCGGGGCGGGTCGTGGTACGGCAGCGCTACTAACTGTCGTTCTGCGTACCGTTACGGCAGCGTACCGTCGAACCGTGGCAGCGGCATAGGTTTTCGTGTGTTGTGTGAGTTGGTTTAGCCCTCAGTCATCCTTTGGCTTCTCCGCCTCCTCTGACCTCTGTTCCTCTGGCCTCTGTGCGATTCTCTGTTGCGATTCTGCGATTGGGGTTGCAGGGGCGAAGCCCCTGCCGGAGCTAAAAATCGCGCTGAGGCGATTTTGACACCGCACAAAAAATGCCAAATTCGCTGCAAGGAGTCTCTTCAGTTCGCCTTTTTAAAGGACGTCTGGCTGTCAATTTCGACAATCACATCCATTCACAGAAGGGAACATAATGAGACGCCTTATTATTCGCAAAGCCGTTGTCGCCACGCTGGTAACACTCAACATCGGTACCGTGTCGGGACAAGCCCCCGACGAACCAAACAACCCCGCCCAACAGAAAGCCGTTCAGGAAGAGTCTGCCCCGCATTATCCGTCACACATCACGTCGTACGACATCATGACGGCGGAAGATGAATTCTATTACCACCATCTCAGCAAACTGTGTCAGGGTGGCGACATCGCCGAGTGGCCATTGGTGAAGACCATCGCGACACTGGGAGCTGACCTCGTGGATGCCAACGCACTGGCTCGAGCAGCCAACATTCAGATCAACATTTCAGAGCAGCCGCGAGCCAAAGCAATCTCACAGATGGTCAACGAATGTGCCGACATTCTTGGCATCGAACCGCCGCCGACTTACATCGAAGGCAATCCCTTTCCCAATGCCTATGTGACCGGTCTGGGGCATCCTCACCTGCTGGTGCTGACGTCAGGTCTTGTGGAATTGTAGTCAGAAACTCCTGATGAACTACGGTTTATCATCGGCCATGAATTGGGTCACATCAAAGCTCAGCATCTGCGAACTCTGCTTGTCGGAAGAATCGTGTTCTACACACTACTTGGAACGATGGGCCCGAAGTCGGAAAACCCGGGAATCGCCGAACTGGCAAAATCGGTCGTTCAGGTCGCCGCTTTCGGCACACTCATGCACTGGTACCGAGCTGCCGAGTATTCGGCTGACCGAGCCGGGCTGATCTGCGTCGGTGGTCGAGTCGACGTGGCTCAGCAGGCTCTGGCAAGGCTGCTGCACCAGACTCGGCAGTCCAACCCTTTGATGGACGAGGCGAATTCTAAGTTTGACATGAAGCAACTCAGTCGTGACAACCAGGATCTGCGACATCGCCCGATGGTCCAGTTGTTCTCGCTCCTGTACGAATTCAGTGCGACACATCCCTTCATTCCTGATCGCTGTGCAGAAATTGCCAATTGGGCCATGTCGGATGAATACGCCGGCCTCATGAAACGGCCGGCAAAGCAAGACCTTCGCCTGGAGGTTACTTCGATTACCATCGACAACATTCCGGCAATGGATGTCTATGTGCCCGTGGTCGATTCCGGTGAAACCGATCCGATCGCCCGAGTCACTTACGCAGGCCAAGAATTTTCGACTCGCCGAGAAAACGACTGCATGTCAGTATCCTGGGAACAACTGGATTTTCGATTCGATTATAAGCACGGAGCTGGCCTTATCCTGGACCTGGACGACTACAACACGATCCTGCCAAATCGATTCGTGGGTTCAGTTCGACTTCCGATCGACAATAGTGAACCCGGAGTCTACACGACCACTGGAAAGCTGCTCCTGGACATTGACGAGCCCTCCACAATCGTTGACGTGCCAAGCGTAAAGATGACTTACCGCATTGAGAAGGTGGAATCGGCACGACCGAAGGCCGCGGCGGAATGAAGACCACTGTGCCGTTCTGTTTGCTTCATTTCGGTTTGTCTCCCCAAGTTTCTCGACCCGCCTTGCACAAGATTGTCAGGCGGCCGAGGGGCTTGCTTGGCCCTATGAACGTCGGCCAATCCAGTGCCTGTTTTGCAGCGGTTGGTTCTTGGTTTTTTTGCTAAAAACCTACTGAAGCCTTACCCGAACTTAGCGTGCTGTCGTTGATCGCTGTACCATACCTACGCAGACTTTGGCGCAGCAAATGCCACGCGATACGCAATTCATTGAATCGACGTTCCGTGTAAATCGCGTCAGGCCGATGGATCGTAAGCAGCTGCTGAAACAATAATCATTTGAGGTACCAACATGTCGAGTCGCGAGCACGATTCATCATCGCCGCAAAAGGTCACGGCGGATCGAAATGAAGTGCAGGCTCCGCAGCCATCACATAACGACTTTTCGCGTGACGGCGTGACTCGGTTTGCAGGGAAAGCCAAGCCAGATTCAGACGTGGAACTGTTTCCTGTGGCTGCAAGATATCAACAGATTGGCGATTCCATTTCTGGTGGGATGGGAGTTGTCTTCAAGGCACTCGATACGAATCTCGACATTGACGTTGCGATTAAACGCATTCGTCCGGAATTCGCTGCGAACACGGAATTGATCACGCGTTTTGAACGTGAAGCGAAAACTCAGGTTCGGTTGCGGCATGCGAATCTTGTGGCAGTTCGAGACTACGCCCGCGACGACATTGGCCCGTACATCGTAATGGACTGGATTGAGGGGCGAAGTCTGGCTCAGGCCCTGAAAGCCGAAGGCCCTTTGCGAATGGCAGCGTGCGGCCACCATCATCAGCAAGGTTGCCGATGCGTTACAAGTCGCCCACGACGCCGGCATTATTCACCGTGACATCAAGCCCGCCAATATTCTTTTAGATAAAACCGACGAACCTTACGTGACGGACTTCGGTCTGGTTCGACTGGAAGCCCAGTCAAAGCGTCGCCTCCGAAACAATAACAGGAGCTCTACTGGGCACTCTCGATTTCATAGCTCCAGAACAATTAGAAGACCCGCGCAACGCGTCCGTCCAAAGCGACATCTGGAGTTTGGGAGCGAAAATGTATCGACTTGTGACAGGGCGAAGCGTTCGAGGAATGAGAGAGTCACTAATACCGGCATCGATACGGCAGTCGATCCTTAGTGCAACCGAGCCGGATCCGGAGCAGCGCGATCAGTCGATGTCGGTATTTAGAAGCGATCTAATCAGTCTTGTCGACCCTCTATCTGCGGATTCAGGCGATGGTGAAAAGTCCAGCCGATTCGGTGCCGCACGTGGTTCCAATCGAGTGCGCGTGCCTGTAACCGATGAGTTCCTGTCGCGATGGTGTGTTCGTTCGTTCCAAGTTGGTCTGCTTGCGGTCGCTGGCATCGCAGGGTACGCAATTCACAACTTTCTATTTCGAAAAAATGAACTTTGGATCGAACCTTTTTTGGTGTTGCTAAATATCGTGGGTTCCATCGGCCTGTTTTCTGGAATAGTTATGTTTATTTGGTGGAGTGGGCGTTGCTGGCAGCGATTGCCCACTATTTTCCAGCGAATGACAAGCCGAAAATCCAGAATCCAGTTGTCAATTCCAGTTGTCAATCTCATCGGATCGTTTTTCGTTCTGCCAAAGCTAGCCGATGCCTACGACGGTGCCGCGGACGAGCACCTGCAGCCACCGATGCCAAAGTCTGCTTACTGGTTCGGAATGGCACTCTGTATTCTAAACTTGGTTCCGATAGTGAATGTTCTTGTCGCACCGATACTGGTTTCCAAATTTATTAGACGCATTGATGCGATTCACTCCGAGCTGAGCAGTACCCAAGCAGTGAATGACTAAGGCTCGCTCATCAGTACTGCCAAAGTTTCTCAAGTCAGAAACTGCAGAACTCACATGCTGCCCAGCGCACAGTCTGACCAAGGAGAGAATACGCCCCTACTTCCGCTGGCTGATCTCCCAAAGCCGTCTGGTGGTCGGTGACTTCCGTTTACTCAGGGTGATCGGACAGCAACGTCTTTGACCAGCTCCGCACCAAATGTGCGGTGCGATTTGTTTTGTCGTCGTTTGACACGGGCGGTGCCTGTAAACTGCAAACTCTCTATAAATCCTACTGTCGGCATTCAATGGTTGGGAACAGTCACAGGCCGCTAGGTCAGCGCCACCGTTTGGGGCTGGCTATACATCGGCCTTGATCCATGTGGCTGAATGTTGAAGTTGTCCACGAACCTGATTGAGCGGTCCTGAAGAGAATCTGACTGAGAGATCAGAATGACACGTCGAGCGCAATACGAAACAAGACAGCTGAACCCCCAGTCGCCTCTGCGTGCCCCGTTAGTTCGCCTTCACGAAGTCCCAAATTTGATGTCCCTTTGGGCAGCCCACGGCATTCGCTGATGGATTCCTGCGGTCAGTCTCTTCAGGTCGTCTGGAAACCACAGACATAAGACCAAGCTGATAATGGCCACAGCCACACATTGACATCGTCGCCATTCAGTCTGACCAGTACGTTGTCGGATTTAATGTCACGATGAATGACGTTTTTGTTATGGGCGTACTCCAGTGCTTGGGACAGCAAGTAGCAAATCTAAAGGCTTGTGCTTGCCGGAAGTCGTCGCTCGTTCATCACGAACGGCGTAGACTGCTCCCATGCCTCCGCGGCCGAGCGGTCTCTGTACGATGAATCGGTCGGCAATCTTGTTTCCCTCAGTGAATCTCCATCCATCAGTGGCTTCAGCCGCCTGATCTGGACCTCGCCTGGTGTTAAAACTGGTACCTGTTCCTAGTCATCAGTTGGTTCGACTTCGTCACGTGGACGTCGAGTGGGTTGTTGTGTTGAATCCGGATCACTCACGGATATTGCCTTTGCTGCTTTGCGTTCCTGCCTAAGCAAGAGGAATGTAATTGACGATTACGGTTTGCAGCAAAAACTGAAAAGCGCTGAGAGTTCACGACATCAGCCAGTGTTTGCGGAAGACAGTAACGTTGTGCGAAGATTGAAAAGGAGACTAACATCCTTCCGCTGACATCTTGTCAGATCGCCTCTCCGGCGTTTAGGATTGACCATCGTTTTTTTGTTTATTGAGTCGGCGGCTTAGCTTCTCTAACTTCTTCGTGAGTTCCTTCAGCTGTTCGTTCTCGACGTTTCCCGCACTCTGATCACCTCGACTTCCCGCGGCAATGCCGACTTCACCCAGAACTTCGTGAGTTCGAATACCCATTGTCTCGAGGCGAGTCACGAAATCCTTCATTTGGTCGGCAGATAGCTGCTGCGCTGATTTGAGTTCCGTAATCAGTCTTTCAAACGCAGCTCGTTCCACTTCCACGGTGTTGGCATTGGCTGCAGCTTCCGCTCGAAACTTTTCCTGCAGTGCTTTCGCGACTTCTGGAGATTGAGCCGCCATGACGGGTTCAAGCTGTTCGCGTGTCATTCCCTTTGCCATCGCCATTTTCATCACGTCACCAAAGGCGGCCGACATTGCCGGCGATTGCACAGCCAGCTCAGCCATCTTTAATAGCTGCATCATTTCCGGACTATCCTTCATCAGTTGCAGTTCTTCCAGTTTATGCTTGTGCTGCAGATCTTTGGATTCCTGAGCAAGCTCATGCGATGCTCTTTCGGAATACGCACTGTTCTCCAGCTCTTTCTTCTGAACGTCCTGCAAGCGGCCAAGGTGATTCGCCTGAACACCCGAAAGTTGTCCCAGCTTCTCGACTTCCAGTCGAGTCGCGTCTTCTTTCTCTTTGACGGTCTGACCGTGGCTTCCCTGCCTTTGCCTCAGGCCTTCGTCGTAGTCTTTTGATGACTTGTCTCGCTGTGAATCGCCTTCGATCTGAGTCGTCTTGGCCTTCACTTCTGTTTCGACAAGTCGGTCTTCTCGCTGAACACTACGCTGACGTCGCCAGCGATCGATCTGGCCAGTCTGTGTCGTATCCAGTCGTTCTAGCTCTGCCTGCAGCTCATCTCGGGCGGCCTTTGTTTGCTGTTCGCGAGTCAGGTCGTCCAGCTCGTGCTGTTGTGACAAAGACTGCTTGCGGAACTCGAAGGTCAGCTCCGCCAGTTCGCTCTGTCGCTGAATATCCGTCGCAGCCAAAAGATGGGCTCGCAGACTGGCGGCATCTTCGTTGGTTTCCTGTCGATCTCGTTGGCGTGCTGCAAACGAATCGACCGCCGCATCCATCGATTCGTCAAGCTGCAGGCCGTGCAGTTGTTGAGAATGATGCAGTTCGGCTTTTACCTTATCGAATTCAGATGTTCGCTCAGCCGATTCAATAGCATCGTTAACTTTGGCGTCTGCAAGAACGCGAGCTGTCTGGAAGTGACGGATTTCGATCTGCTGTTTCTGTTCTGCAAATTGCTGCTGCAGTTTCTCAGACCGCAGTTCACGAACCATTTTGGCTCGTTCCAGTTGAAACTGAGCCAACTGCTGATTACTGAACGCGGGTGGAGAAACATAGCCGATGGCCATTCCCCACCGCGTTGCGATTGGTCCCACTGCATCGGCCACCGCGTTCACCATTCGCTGCTGTAGTTCGGGGTGCACATTCAGCAATTCGCTGCTACTGCAGGTGGCGATGACGGAAAACAGGGCCTGACGAACGACGCCGGCGAACCGTTGCATCAGGTCGCCGGAGGTCACCTGTTCTGTGCTTTGCATCAGGTTGACGTAGAATGTGTTGCGGTCTCCGAGCTGCAGGCCCAGTTCGCATTCAAAGCTGACTTCATCGCCTGCTGGGGTCAGTGCCGTGCCAAGAACGCTAAGTGGAAACAGCCCTCGTCGCATCAGGACGGCAGACATCGTTGCGCCAGTGACATACTTACGAATGCGATCAGGAAGCGATTCCAGTTTCTGACGTCCGGCCGTCAGTTCATGTTCGAATCGCCCGCTTTCGAATAGCAGACCTGTCTGGCTTTCATCAACATTGACACCCTTATTGAACCAGGCTTTCACCTGCTCTGGGCGGATGCGCACGGCAAACTCATGCGGGGACGCAACCCATTCGCTGCCGGTAGTTCCAACTGATGGTTCGAAAGCTGAAGGGAATGCACACTTCGAACAAAAGCGGGCGTTGGCGAGCAGTTGGTTGTCACAGCGATGACATCGGTCCGAAGACATATCTTTATTCTTTCTGATAAAGCTGGCAGCAGTGGTTCCACATTGTGCAAATAGGAATACGAAGTCGCCACTACGGGCAGCCGTGATTATTCAAAGTTTGAAGGTTCGTTGCTGCCTAATCGCGGCAGTCGTTTCAGGTTGGGCAACTTAGAAAAACAGTCTTCGCAGCAGTCCCGCCAGTTGCTTAAGCGGCCATTTCACTAGGTTCAGGGCCTTATTCAGGCCCGATAGCTTCCCTGGATTTCCCACGGTGGTGGTTGTTATTGATGGGCCGGATTCTGCAACAATCAGACCGTATGCGGATGTTTGTTCCAGTGCCAGATTGTGCTGACTGGCAATGTAACGCATGGCCGATTCGACAGCGTCGATTTCGAAGCCCAGTTGACGCGAGAAGTCGCGACTGCCCAGGCTTGTCACCAGCGGCAGTTGATTTTCCAGGGCTACGACTGTCTGCTGAAACTGTTGAGCCGTCGTTTCACGCAGCAACACACTGGCAAGACTGTGCGATGTCAGATCAGCCGTGCGGCGATGCGTCTGTTTGTTGGCCACATCGTGCAGGTACACAGTCTTTTCAGCTCCGTACCATTCTGGCCTGAGATCAGCATTCAACATTGTCCGGCAATCGTCAGCAAAGCCGCCAACAGAGCAGACAAATACGTACTGCTGCAATTCCGACGCAGCTGACGTGGTCTGCCTTAGAAAGCTGGACAATTCTGTCGCAGTCAAAGGACGTTCATCGCTTTTGCTGCCGCCTTCCAGAATCATGAAACCGACGGTTGCCAGCGGCTTTCCGTTTTGGTTCAGAAGTTCGTACTGTCGCAGACGATCGGCAGCAGGCTCCAAGGCCGATCCATCAAGAACCGTCAGCCCAGACTTACGTTGATGGTCCGCTTCGTTCGTGATCCGCCTGAACGAGCCTTTGACTTTCTGCCCGGTCGTCAGGTCCATCCATTTCACTGTGCGACCAAGGCATTCGTCAACATGTGCGTGGAATGCGCGTTCTGCCGGTGATGCCTGCATGTCACTGGCTTGTGAAGGGGCAGGTTCTTGCGATGGGGCGATTTCGTTTTCCGTTCGTCCGGCTGACATCCGCTGAAACGAACTGCTCGACGCCGCAACGCTGCGATCTCGTGGTAGGTCATCGTTCGAAGTGCGAACACACTGACAGCAAACAACACGGTCACTTTCCAGCGGTCTCTGTCCGACGCCGTGGCGAGTTTCAATTAGTTTGCCACAAAGATTGCACTGGCATGGGAAGGATGGTTCTACGACGGCAGTCCGGGGCGGCATTTGTTGCTGAACGTTCATGGCACTTTTCACTGGAAACATAGATGTGGCTGGATGGCCGTAAAGGACGTAACTGAAGGGCAGCAGATTATGCGGACCGAGTTTCTGTTTAGCGTGCAGGCGTGCCTGCCGCAGAGCTTCTCCCATGCTGCAACCGCGGCCGATGGCGTCGTAGAATTCTGTTGTCAGATGTCGCGTCTGACTGTCCAACACCGGAACCACTGGACCGATCAGCCATTTTGTTCCTCGCTGCAACAGTTCGCTGACCAGTGTCGGCCGGTGTTGTCCTGATTCATCCGCCGGAAGCTGCAGTGCTCCGCAGGCATTCAGAAAGACGACTTCCGGTGTGACGGTGCTGCTCTGCAGATCTGATGGTGTGAAATACTGAGACAGCACGTCAGGCCCTGTTGAGCTAGAAATCTCCAGACAGCGGACGCCGTCCACTTCTGATGCATGACCGGCAAAGTGCAACCAGCAGGAATTCGCCAAAGCATCACGAACGCCGTCCACGGTGAGCCTCACTGCACTCGACGTGAGTTCGGTTATTGTCGCAGGATGATCGTGCGACAGTTGACGCAGTCTGCGTTTGACAATTGTTTGTTCCGTGTTTGTGCTGATCAGATCTCCTGAATCCGCCACCAACACCGTTGCGGCTCGTGTCTTCAGTCGTGCCGCAGCAGGGAACATGCCATCCTGTACAATTCGCCCCATGGCGAATCGTTCGCACAGAAAGTTGTCACCGATTCGTATTAGTTCGAAGGGAACCTGATGCAGTGACAGCGGAGCGGTTACGGTCAGACTGCAACCCTCGGGCAGCGATCGCAGTTGCTGTTGTTGCTCGGGCGACAGTAGTAAATCCGTGAGCACTTGTGCCTGTGGCACCAGCTTGTTGAACAGACGAGCATCGCCACCGCTACGTTCGTGGCCTTGGCCGAGCAGCCGGTTCACTTCGACAGCTGCGTTCAACCCGTCAGTTCCGGCATTGTTCACAATTTCCGCCGTCACGTCGCCTGTCAAATTGTGAACACGAAACAAAATCATCTGTATGCCTGACGTTAAAGATTAACGGCCAATGTTTCCCGATTCGTAGCGTAACGGCGCAAGCCGTCCGGTCGATGAATCTTTACCTTCGCGATCAACCGAAGGGCTTTCGCCCCGAGGCGTTTAGCCGGTGTTATTGATTAACCGCACGGGGCGTCATCTGAGAATCAAGGGCAATGCATTACTCGCCTTGCAATCAATTTCAGAACATTTGAGCTTTCATAGAGTGGGATTTTGAATTTTTGCGCCGGCAGGGGCTTCGCCCCTGCAACCCCAATCGCAGAATCGCAACAGAGAATCGCACAGAGGCCAGAGGAACAGAGGTCAGAAAACAGAGGAGCCGGAGAAGCCAAAGGATGACTGAGGGCTAAACC
>JBDNFN010000364.1:0-16489 GCA_041689795.1 Fuerstiella sp.
CTGCTTCACGCCGAAACACGGGAGTTGGCTGAACATCGCCGAATGCGAACTAAGCTGCATGACCTCACAGTGTCTGCGAGGTCGGCGTATCGGAGCGTTGGATCTTCTGCAAACCGAAATCAAAGCTTGGTCAGAAAAGACCACCATCAAACAGCGTGGCGTCGACTGGCGCGTCGAGATCGAAAACGCGCGACAAAAACTGAAGCGGCTCTACCCCATTATTAAGACTTGACGACGCACTAGTTGACTTCTTCGCTGTTTGCGGGACCGCAGAAGAAAACGGCGTCGATGGAAGCTGCGTCTCAGCACACCGAAGAGCGACTGTTTTCGGGGCAGATCAGTGTGGCGAAGAGTCGATTGTATATTTTTGTCGACAAGACTGGATTTGGCCATCAGCACGCTGTGGAAGGGCTGTTCAACAGCGGGCACCTTCACCTGGACACGACAAAAGACGCTGGTGCATTTGTATTTAACATGAACAGTTTTAACGCAGACACTGACGCCGCCCGACGTTACCTGGGATCTGAAGTATCGACCGATTCGGGGACTCGCAAACAGGTCAACGCCAACATGAAAAATGCATCGGACCTTAATGTTCGCCAGTTTCCCACTGCAACATTCAGTATCGATTCAGCGACACCGATGGGTCGAACAAAAAACAATGGAATTCCTGTGTATGAACTAAGCGGTGAGTTCACGCTACGAGGGATGAAACGACCAATCAGGTTTTCAGCGGAGGTTGATCAAAAGAATGGAATGACCCACATTCGTGGACACTTCAATATTCTGGAGACTCAATACAGAATGACACCATTCAGCAAAGCGTTCGGGGCGGTTGGCGTTACTGATCAACCAACGATCCACGGTGAACTTTGGGTTGCCCTGGAAAAGACGATTTGAAGTTGCCCCCCCCGAGGCCTGAAACACTGAGAGTTGCGAATGATTTCGTGCCCTGACGTACACAAGGACGTCATTCGAAAACACTACAACATCGCGACACTTTTTTATCGATCACTCTGGGGCCAACACATTCACCATGAACTCTGGTCCGGTGATGAATCCCCATCCGTGGAAGCTCGACAACTGACAGAACAACTGGCGATTGAAGCCGATATTCAGCAGGGTGATCGCGTTGTCGACATCGGCTGCGGTAGGGGCGGATCGTCGATCGATCTGGCAAAACAACTCAAATGTCAGGTGACCGGGGTCACAATCAGTTCATGCCAAAAGCGCTATGCGACCTGGTCCTCGCGTTTTGCAGGCACTTCGTCGGCAACTGAGTTTTTGTGGCTGGATGCCGAAACGGTTGAATTCCCACAGGACAGCCTCGATGTCGCCTGGAGCGTGAAATGCACAGAGCACCTGTTCGACAAAGCCGCGTTCTTTCAAAAGATGACAACGTGGCTGCGTCCAGGTGGAAAAGTCGCGATCGGTGCATGCTTCGCTGGTGACGATCCTTTGTCTGAACCGCAGCAGAAACTGGTTTACGACGTCTGCGAAGGGTTCTTCTGTCCATCGCTAGGATCTAAAAAGACTATACCAACTGGCTGACAGCAGCTGGATTGCGAGTGACTCACGTTCACGACTGGACAAACCGAGTGTCACAAACCTGGGAAATCTGTCGTGATCGCGTGAACCGGTTCGGAATCCGTCGCGTCGCATCATGGATCGATCCAGGCCAGATTATTTTCATTGACCGATTTCAAACGCTGCTCGATTCATATAACACGGGAGCAATGAAACATGAATGTTTCATTGCAGAAAAAACTCAGGTTCTGATAGGCTGAAACTTGCCACCATGGACTCTGCGGTTCCATCGACAGAAGACATACAACATTGTTCCTGGCGTAGGTTCGGAGGATTCGTCTGCGGCATCGGGACACAGGCAATGTTCGCGGTCACGGTCTTGGGGCCGTTCACCTTTCATCGTTTCGGTGGCCAGAACCTTGGTCGCTGGTGGTTTCTCGTTAACACAGTATTAGCGCTGCAACTCGCGGTGCCGCATAGCTTGCTGCTACTCTCGTCAACTCGCAAACGTCTAAAAAGCTGAGTAACGCCTGAGTTCTACGGCAATCTGTTTTGCATTATCACCTGTTTCAGCCTGCTGCTTATCTTTAGATTCTGGCAGTGTTCCGGTGCATTGCTTTGGAATCTTGACGGCGTAAAACAAACGGGAGGACGCGTTGGTTTCTACGCGTCGTGGCTTGGTTTGCTGTACAGCATCAGTTGGACAGGATTTGGATTCCAGACAGGCTGGACACAATGGCTATTTGGGTATCGACGCGAAAAGATGCCTCGACGTGAGTTTGTCGCACGTGGCGCCTATCACCTGTTGCGACATCCGGTGTATCTCAGCTTCCTCGGACTGATCTGGTTTATCCCAACCATGACACTGGATCATGCTGAGCTTACAGGTGTCTGGACAATTTACATTGGCATCGGCAGTATCCTGAAAGATCACCGGTTACTTTTCTATCTTGGCGATCCGTACGCGCAGTATATGCACCGAGCTGCGGGATATCCCCTGATGCTTAACGGGCCACTGGCGACAGTCAGCAGCCAGACCTCCGTTTTGAACAATACTCAGGCAACCGATGTCGCCTTTGCCTTAAAGCGGCGCGTTCAAGTATGTTCCGCTGTCGCCGGATCGACACAGCGTCGGTCGACCTGACGCCAACGCAAGCAGGTAACTCAACAAATCCCTTCGAATCTCAGTCCAGAATTCCGAACGGTATGCAGCAGGTGATCTCACGCATTCGACTTGTCGCCGTTTATGTTGCGGTGCTGTTGCCCGTGATCATTTACGGGGCAATGCATACGCTGCAATCAAGTAACAATTCGCCGATCGACTGGGTGGATTCGACGTTTTCAGAACGGAAACAGTTCGACGAATTCGTCGAACTGTTCGGGCCGGGGGATGTCGTCATCGCCAGCAGGCCAGAATACCTCTGGACAGATAAACGACTCGACAGGCTGACTCTCGGCCTACGGAAAAGTAAAGCCTTTCGCAGCCAGGAGCGTAGTCCACTGTTTCATCAGGTGGTATCCGGGCGAGAAACTCTTCTGCGGATGAAAACGCCACCGGAAACGACATCTGCTCCGTTCAGTCATGGAGCAGAAAACATGCTCGCCCAGAGTAGTGTCACGAACGAATCAGCAGGGCCACTCGATCAATATATACACTCAGAAAACTCTGAACATTCGGTCATCAAACCACTAAATTCCGGCATCCCACTTACCGAAGGCATTCGGCGACTTCAGGGAACGATGATCGACAAAGACGGCAAAACCACCTGGATTGTGGTCACGTTTAATGCCGTCGGGCTTAAGCAGCGTACATTACTGGTGAATCGATTGCGGCGAGCGATTCATGTTTGTTGCGACGTGGATGATAGTGACATACATCTGGCTGGCCCCGTCATTGACGGGATGTCAGTTGACGAGGCAAGTCATGCTTCCCTGACAACTTTTGCGGGCCCGTTAGCCCTCGTAATTTTTATTATTTGCTGGTGGTCGCTGGGTTCACTGCTGGCTGGAACGGTTGTGTTTTTGACGGCATCATTTTGCCAGGCCGTATTATTGGCGATCATTTATTATTCCGGCGAAAAACTCAGTGCGATTTTGATCATTCTGCCACCGCTCGTTCAGGTACTGACCGTTTCGGGCGGCATTCACCTGATGAACTATACCTGACAGCGCTCGAAACTATGCCGCCGCAGCGGCCTGCAATTGATGCATTTCAAAAGGGCTGGCTTCCGAGCCTGTTGTCGCTTGGCACAACCGCGATAGGAACGGCCTCATTGATGGTCAGCGGGCTGGAACCGATTCGACTATTTGGCGTGTACGAAACAGTCGGCGTGCTATTGACGTCTGCCACCGTGCTGACAGTCATTCCGTGTTCGATGATTTTGCTCGGACAACATCGCACGATGGACAAGTCTTGCAATTCAGGCATCATTGAGTGATCTATCGTCGTTGAATCCTGAGCCTTCTCGGACAGGATTTGGCTGGCATCGACTGGCGTCGTTTCTTCATCACAGAAACGCGCTGTCACTAACGTGCCTGATTGGGTTGATGATTGCGGCCGTGGCTGGTTTGCCTGGCCTGCAAACATCGATTCGTATTGAAACGCTGTTTGCTTCGGATAGCCGCGTCATTCAGGACTACCACCGACTGGAAGAACACATTGGGCCTTTGGTTCCCATCGAAATTCTTGTCGCATTCGATAAATCGTGCCAAATGAATGATCAGCTTCGCATGAATATTGTGTGGCGAGTAAATAACATTCTACTGAAACATCCGGACGTCAAATCAACGACATCTGCTTTAACAATTTCCCCTTCCGGGGGATTGTTCGAGTCACTTCCGCCAAACATCAGACCAAGAGTGATCGAAAAGTCATTTCCTCATCAAGACCTGCGTTTAGAGGAGATGGCGTTTCTACGGCACACCGTGAATCGCGAAGTCTGGCGCGTCACTGCACATGTGAACGCTATGGAAAAGCTGGACTATGGGCAGATATTGAATGACCTCCGAACAAAGATTCAAAGCGATCTTAAGATTTACGGCGACCAACAGAAGAGTGTAACCGTGACAACCTCGGGCATCATGCCGCTTGTACATCAGATTCAGCGGCAGTTGCTGGATGATCTGTTTCGCAGTTTACTTAACGCTTTGCTGGTAATCACATTGACCATAACCATTGTGGAGGCTGGCGTCATCAACGGCATTCTTGTGATGCTGTCCAATGTGTTTCCGATTGTTATCGCGCTCGGTTGCATGGGATGGCTTGCACATCCCATGGATATTGGTCCGTCATGACCGCCAGTGTCACTCTTGCTATTGCGGTTGACGACACGTTGCATTTCCTGACGTTCTTCCGACGAAACATCGGTCGGCCCGGTGCCACACGCTTCTCAGCTGTTTTGTCTGCGTATCAACACTGCGGCCTGGCAATGTTACAGACATTTGTGTCGTGTGGAATTGGTTTGCTTGTTTTTGCGTTCAGCGATTTTGCACCAACAAGTCAATTTGTAATTCTAATGGCGTTTCTGCTGCTACTGGCTTTGATTGGCGACCTGTTGCTACTGCCAGCGATTCTTCTGTCACCGGCTGGAAGATTGTTCGAGCCACGTTCGCAAGATCATTGCCCAAACGCTAAAATCCAAGCGGCTTGCGAAGTGTTGCCATCAACGACGGTATTGCGATTGACTGCTTAGGTCAACCCGCACAAACATGTGGCCGTTGGCGGATCGTGGGCGACAGCGGTTGTTGAATGCAAAGTACTAAAGCCAACTGGCGGACCGCCGATATCCGGAACTGGTCGCATCTCGAACTAGTCAAGCCCCATGCCAATAAGCTCGACGTTCTGTAGCCGAGCACGTTTGGCCTCTTCTTTTAGTTTGGCAACGACAAAGAACTTATGATTGGCGACTGCCTGTTCTGTAATGTTCAGTCGTTTGGCAACATCTTTGTTCGCCCAGCCCAGTACAAAAATCAGTTCCACGCATTGAAGTCGTTCCCATGCTCCACTGGATTTAAAATCGGCAATGAGCGTCGCAAGGCACGCCTCCACAACAGTCGATTCACCATGGCACCGTTCGTGGCTTCGCATCATGCTTGAAGCGGCTCGGCCGCCCGATGGTTCCCGAACGGCGCCGCCGCGAGAATCAGGCAGCAGCAGAGGAACAGTCGGACGACGCCCAGTGCGTCGCATGGCATCAATCAACTTATGAGCCGCAATGGAAAACAACCACGATTCCAGCGGCGTATTTTCATCGTAGTTCGGCAGCGCTTTCAGGAAACCCATAAAGGTTTCCTGCACGATGTCTTCAGCCGACGATCGATCCGTAAGTCGACTGCGTGCAAACGCCAGCAATCGTCCTTCGTAAAGATCGATACATTCTTTCCACGCGTCAGCTTCTCCATCACGAATTCGTTTAACGAGTTGCTTGTCTGATTCGCTGGCAGGCATACTTTTGTAAGTTCTGTGAAGAAAAACGTTCTATCAACCAATTCACGCTGTGACCGTCATCGTGTCAGCCAACTGGCGTACTGTCAACGGCCGAAGTTCTACGGCAACAACCAATGACTGGCGACCAGAAAACACGGCTGCCGGCAAACTACCGGGAACCCGTTCAGGATTTCACCACGAATAACAGCGCAGCCCTTACGCCGATTTTCAAGGTTGTCCAGACGGTTCAAACGCCGCCTCTGATGAAAAAAAAATCCCAAAACCGCACAAAACGAGCAATATTTCAATCGTAAACCACTGCCATGAAAGGAGATATGAATTTCGCAACTCACGCCAACAAGGTCCGGTATTAGTACGGATTTTCTGCGGCCGATCTCGTTATCACTTATAGATTCGTTGACGAACGGTTGGTTGAGCATGACAATATCGGGGCGGCTCTCACCACTCATAAGGACTCTGTTGAGCAGCTTAGGAGAATCGGTCTACTTGAAAAACGCGATTCTATTTCTGATGTCTATTTCTACAATCGCCCTGCCACAGGTCGCGATGGGTGATGACGTTGCGGACCACAAGCACACCGCGATGACGGTAAGATCGCGCCCCGTCATAGAACGGGTGCCTCTTAAAGTTATTGATCCCGTTGATGTGATCGTGACACAATTCGGCGACACGCTTATCGCTGACCGAATTGGCAAAGTTGTTTTCCGCGTCGATGCCATGCAGGAAACAAGCGTGATTGCTCGCGAACTAACAGACATCAGCCGCATCGCTGATTCCAGAATGATGGGGACCCATGTGTTGCAGGCAGGGCACGGTTCCGGTCGTGTCATCCGCGTTACAGAAACGGGGTTTCAGACTGAGTTCCTTCATTTGCCATTTACTCCTGCCGGACTGGCTGTTGACGAAGTCGGAAATCTCTGGACTTCTAATGCAGCCTTAGGCCGTTTGTTCTTGTTTGGCTCCGACGGGCAGCGAAAGTTTGCATTCGCGCTCTCAGAATCCATCAAGGATTTGACATCGGGACTGAACGGAAGCGTGGTTGTACTGTTGAAATCCGGTAAGCTGGTGACCGTATTTCCAAACGAAACTTCCTTGGCAGCCGGCTATGTTCCAGCCAGCGCCAGCCGATTGAGTTTCCATCCGGAAGGGTTTGTGGTGGCTTTGGCTCACGATGCGGACGGCAAGTCGGTTCTCGTCAAGGCGACTCAGGCACTTGGAAACACTGATCGATTTGCAGGGCTGATCGGGGGAACAGTCGCTGTGGCCTTCGACAAACTGGGAAACCTGACTCTCGCAAATCCCGATTTGAGGGCAATCACACGCGTGACCAGTCACTTTCAGGTTCCCTGCCCGCACTGCGGCATATTGGTGCCTTTGGTATTCTGCCCAGACGCTCCGGCCGCTGAGCAGGCCACTCGCCGTTCGTTCTGATGCTGTCGACCGTGAGCCTATTGCTGACTGCGTTGGGGACACACTCAATCAAGTTGGAAGACGACTTGCATTGAACCGCCGCGATTTGGCTGATTCCCGGACTGGAATCATTCGCGATTCAGAGAACAGGGGGCTCTACTCTGGCCGGTAAAGCTTCTGGCGTTTATGGTCCTCAGATCAGACCACCTCACTTTGACGAAGAAGCCAGTATGTCCGGCCCAAATTATACAAGTCGACGATCCAGATTGGTCAAGGCATTCAAGTCGGCAGGAGTAGACTCATTGCTGGTTTCCGGCGTTTCCAACGTGCGCTACCTCACCGGATTCACGGGTGATTCGACATGGCTGTTTCTCAGCAAGACGAACACGATTCTGATCAGTGACAGTCGCTACACCACTCAACTGGCCAATGAATGCCGCGAAATTGATGTCGATATTCGTGACGCCAGAAAACCAATGGCCGTTGCTGTTGCAGCCGTTGTCAAGAAGTCGAACGGCAAACTGGTTGGCTTCGAAACGGATCACCTGACCGTCGCTCAACACCAGACGCTGACCGCAAAGATCGAATCGGCCGAACTGGTCCCGACAAGCGGGCTCACAGAGCGTCTGCGAGAAGTCAAAGACAACTGGGAACTTCAGCAGATTCGCGAAGCCATTCATTTGGCAGAGCGCGGAATAGCAGTTGTTCGCAGCAGCCTGCGGCCTAACCAAACTGAGCGAGATGTTCGCTACACGCTGGAAGCCGCTATGCGCAGCTTCGGGGCTACCGGCCCCGGCTTTGAACCGATTGTCGGCGTCGGCCCTACGGCCGCATTGCCTCACGCGCACGCGGGCGAGCTGCAGGTCAGCGAATCTCCAATTCTGTTGATCGACTGGGGTGCGGAGACTCATTCAGGCTACCGCAGTGACCTGACCCGAGTCTTCTTCACTGGCAAAATCACCAAGCAGATGAAGACAGTGTATGAAACCGTGCTGAGGGCTCATCAAATGGCAATTGCCGCCATAAAACCGGGAGCAGAATGCCGTATGGTGGATGGCATCGCTCGAAAAATCATTGCTGACGCAGGGTTTGAAAAATATTTTGGCCATGGTCTTGGCCACGGATTCGGGCTGGACATTCATGAATCCGTTCGAATGAGCCCACTTTCTGAGCAGGTTTTCGAACCAGGCATGGTTGTGACTGTCGAACCGGGAATTTATTTGCCCGGTAAGTTTGGTGTGCGAATTGAAGACGATATTCTGGTAACAAATGACGGTCACGAAGTTTTGTCCTCCGTTCCTCGCGAATTCGACGATGCAGCCGTGGAATTCCTTGCATAAACGCATTTTCTTCGGGAAAGTGTGCGACTTTAGAACGGCTGCGAAGTTTCGGAAAGTCGCCCGAAGACAATGACCGCAATCCGTGCCGAACATGTTCGGCACTAATTTCACCGATAGATTAAATTTGCGAGCCTAAACAGCTCGACCGGGGACGATGAAATGGCAAAACCTTCAGAAGGCGAAGGCAGTTTTGATTTGGAACAGTTTCGCAAACTGCTCCAATTAATGGAAAAACACGGGGTAACACAGGCCAACCTGCAAAAGGCCGGAGAATCCTGGAAGGTTCGGCGTGGACCAAAACAGATTAGCGTTTCTCCAGAAGTCACCTACGCTCCGCAACCGCACGTCAGTTCAGCCCCGCCAGCCGCCAGTGATGTTGCAGCGGCGGCTCCGAAGGGAATGACAATCGATTCTCCGACGGTCGGCACGTTCTATTCGTCGCCAACTCCGGAAGATCCAGTTTTTGTCAGCCCGGGATCAACAGTGCAGGCCGACACAGTTGTGTGCATTATTGAAGCGATGAAAGTCTTCAACCAGATTCCTGCCGAGAAATCCGGTCGAATCGTGCAAATGCTTGTTGAGAACGGAGACGCCGTCGAGTTCGGTCAGCCGCTGTTCCGCATAGAACCAATTTAGACCGCTCGCTGGCGATTGTTCCCAACGCTCGTTTTCCGACGGAAGACTTCATTCATGTTTCAACGCATTCTAATCGCCAACCGTGGCGAGATTGCCCTGCGAATTATCCGCGCATGTCGCGAATTGGGCATCGAATCGGTTGCCGTATTCAGCGAAGCTGATCGCGGTGCTCATTACCTTGAATTGGCCAACGAAGCTTATTGCATCGGGCCGGCTTCAGCTTCCGAAAGCTATCTACTGATCAATCGTTTGATCAGTGTTGCTGAAATCGGAAACGTACAGGCCGTCCATCCGGGCTACGGATTTTTGGCCGAAAATGCCCATTTTGCAAAAGTCTGCCGCGAGTGCAACATAGAGTTCATTGGTCCACCGCACGAAGCAATGGCGCAACTGGGTGATAAAGTCAGTGCTCGAGCAATTGCAAAGGCGGCCGGTGTGCCGTGCGTTCCCGGCAGCGACGGACTGGTGACGGACGTCACCGATGCCGTTCGAATTGCCAACGAAATCGGATATCCGGTTTTGATTAAAGCGACCGCTGGCGGTGGTGGAAAAGGCATGCGCGTCGCTGGCAATGATATTTCACTGCGAGCCGGCCTGACGGCAGCTGCCGCCGAAGCAGAAGCAGCATTCAATAATGCAGGCGTTTATCTCGAAAAATTCATTGAACGCCCCCGCCACATCGAAATCCAGATTCTTGCGGATTCACACGGTAATGTCGTGCACCTCTGGGAACGCGACTGCTCAATGCAACGCAAGCACCAGAAGCTGATTGAAGAAAGTCCGGCAATCAACCTGCCGGCAGATGTTCGCCAGAAAATCTGCAATTCCGCTGTCAAGTTGATCAGAGAATCCGGTTATCAAAATGCCGGCACGGTTGAGTTCATTGTCGACAAGAACTTCAATTTCTACTTCATTGAAGTCAACGCTCGAATTCAAGTGGAACATCCCGTAACAGAAATGGTCACGGGCATCGATCTGATCAAGCAGCAGATTCTGATTGCTGCAGGAGAACCTTTACCATTTACACAGGACCAGATTCCCTGCAACGGATCGGCGATTGAACTGCGAGTTAACGCGGAAGACCCTGACAACGATTTCCGAGGAAGCCCAGGAAAAATCACCAAGCTGCGTCAACCAGGCGGATTGGGCGTGCGTTTTGATTCACACGTTCATGAAGGCTATACGATCAGCCCTTATTATGATTCGATGATTGGCAAGTTGATTGTACACCGACCGACTCGAGAAGAATCGATAGCGTGTATGAAACGTTGCCTTCGTGAATTCACGATCGAAGGCGTGAAGACTACGCTGCCGCTGGCAAAGAAGATGTTCAATAATTCCGACTTCGTAGACGGCACCGTCGATACGACGTTTGTAGAACGAACCTGGTAAATTCAATGAGTCCTCCAGATCACTTGATAGCGAAATCAGCTGATCAGCCTGAATCGCAAGTCGATGCTTGATATCCGTGGTCGTTCTGCCAGGCAGATCAGGTTCAGCAAAACAGGTATTCGTGTTTCGACACGCACGATTGATCCGTCAATTCAATAAGTTCAATGGAAGCGAAAGATAATGTCTCACGGTATCAAGAAAGTTGCTCTTCTGTTTTCCGGTGGTCCGGCTCCCGGAGCAAACTCGGTCATTTCCACCTGCGCAATTTCATGCCTGAATCACGGCGTTGAGGTGGTAGGCATCAAGTATGGCTATTCAAACCTGATTGACTTCAGTCCAGAGAGTCCTCTGGAAGAAGGCAAGGATTTCATTACCTTGAAAGAGCCGATGTTGCGAAAGACTCGCAGCAAAGAAGGCATCATCATCGGAACGGCTCGGGCCAACCCAGGCAAACATGTCAGCAGCCCGGAACACATGCACGATGAGGAAAAAACTGCACCTCTTCGTCGCACGTATGAAGCCCTGCGTTCAATTGGCGTCGATGCTTTGGTTTCGATCGGTGGTGACGACACTCTGAAGACAGCCAACAAGTTCAAGCTGTTCCAGAATAGCCTGCCTGAAGGAAGTCAGAAGATACCCGTGGTGCATGTTCCCAAGACAATCGACAACGACTACATGGGAATCGATTTCACGTTCGGCTATTTCACAGCCGTGGAAACACTCGGTACAGAAATCCGCAACCTGCATGCTGACGCAGAAGCGGGTCGAGCCTACTTCATTGTCGAAAGCATGGGACGCAGTGCGGGCTGGCTGGCGTACGGTGCCGCAATTTCCGGTGAAGCCAATATGGTGATCAGCGTAGAAGACATCACTGGAGACAGACTGGCTCCGGAATCAACCGCCACTCGCAAGATTATGAACATCGAAAAAGTTGTCGAAGACATCGTGGCCATGATGCGATATCGCCAGGAAAAACAGAGCAAGGAATATGGCGTTGTCGTGCTTGCAGAAGGACTTGCCGAATACCTTTCCGACGACGTCCTAAAAGACATTCCACGCGACGACCACGGTCACATTTCCGTTGCTCACGTTGACCTCGGCAAAATGTTCGCAAAACGTGTGGCCGCCGAGTACCAGAAGCAAACCGGCATCAAGCGAAAAATCACAGGTCTGCAGCTTGGCTACGAGTCACGATGTGCGCGACCTCAGGCCTTTGACGTTATGCTGGGAAGTCAGCTTGGAGTGGGCGCTTATCGAGCCCTCTGCGAAGAAAAGCTCAATGGCGTGATGGTTTCTGTGTCGGGCCAGCTTGATCTGCATTATGTGCCTTTCGAAAAACTGGTCGATCCAGCGACGCTCGTTACAGTGGTCCGCTTCATTCCGCCAGGAAGTGACTTCCACAAACTTGCTCGTTTTCTGGAAACGCATATCAAAGACTAATGCCGGATGGCAACAGTCCCAATCGAGCCACCCCCGGGAACACTGCATTGCCGGTCTGAAAACGCGGCTCACTGATGTCCGGCTTCCGGAAATCAAAAACTAAACGACAACAGCCCGGCCTTACTTAGGCCGGGCTTTCTTTTTGTGATAACGATACTGAAAATTCGTTTATGGAAGAACAACGGTTTCCAGGTGCTGGTGACCGTCTTTTTCGATCAGCAGAACTGCGTGAGTGTCATTCAGCTTGTCCATCTGGACGACGCCATTCATGGAATCCACTGTGTCATAAGACTGACCAGCGGCTCCACCACCTTCGACGCGATCAGTCAGCCCCTTGTTGGCACTGAGGCCAGTCGTTGTGATCTTCATTACGCCGCGAGCACTATTGCTGAGCAGTAAAAAGCTGGCTCCGTCTTTTGTATAGCTGAACATATCCAAAGGCCGATTTCGGTTACCAAGCTCAGCAACTGTTGTCCCTTGAATTCGGTCCGCAGCAGCTTCCAGTTCCTTCAACGGAATCTTCACCAATGGCGTGCATACATAAGCAGCCAGAAGATTGGGTTCGCCATCAATCATCAATGGAACAAATGTTCTCATTGCAGAATAGTCTTCTTCTTTTCCGTGGGCAGCGTGGTAAATCTGTACACCAACGCCCTTATCGGCCGTTGCAAAAGGGAAACTCAGTTCGCGAACGCTGGATGGTGTTGAACCATCACGTAAACCGGAGATCAGAAGTTTGCCTTCAAAGAACGCAAGGTCAGTGATTGCGTCGTTGCGATTGTTTTTCGCTCGACGACCTTTACCAGCAACCTTGTCTTCGGGAGCTCCCAGCAACACGGCTTTTGAAAAAAGAATGTCTTTCATTGACAACTGAGTAATTTCCCCGGCACCATCAATTTGCAGAAGTGCTGGTTTTTCGGCGGCTGTCGCTGACACGAACACGTTGCCTGTGGCAGGATTAACTGCAATGTCATTGATTGTCGCATCACTGCCAACCAAACCGCTGATCTTGTCCACGACGTCTTCGATGTTGATATTCGATTTCGACGCGTCGCCTTCAGTGTTTCCCGTGGCAATGGCAAACACAGCAGCTGACTTTGTATCTCCAACAAACAGAACGTTGTCCGGCCCAAACGTCAGCGAGCCGGCCGACTTGATGTCCGGAGTTCCCCGTTCCAGACCCCATTGGTCTGCCGCATGTGCACTCGCACAGCCAAGCACGCCAAGCACGCCAAGCACAACATAGTCAAGTAATCTTCTCATGGCCTATTCCCCTATTTAAGTTAAGTTGCTGCAGGCAATTGTGAACACGCACAGTCGTCACGATGACAAACCCGCAACCGAACCTCAAGGGATGTGTAAACCTCATTAGAGTTCTTGTCAGTCCTTCAGCTCGGGTTATTCCCCGGGCAATTCGTTCAGGTGGTGCCCGGAAGCGGGGCAAATCAACAAATCATACAGGATGAACAAACTTCAAATGATGACGATTTTGCGTCAGCACATTCTGGCTAATAGATATCGCCCGCTTCAAATTTTGGCACAACGTTGGCCGCAAAATGTCACAGGCAGGGACATCACTGACCCCGCAAAGAGTCATCCAGTAGGATCCAGGACGCACAATCTCCTCGAAAAATGCTCAGACAATCACAGCGACGACCCTTCTATTATCGAGTGTGCCTGGATTGGCTCATGTATGGCTGGAAATTTCTTCAATTGCCGGGCACGATGAAGAATCGAGCCACATCTTTCTGACGCCATTCGTTATTGGCTAACTAATCTGGAGCTACCTCAAGCCATCATCTATCGGTCCGTCTGAATTACCAACTGACACCCTGCAAATCTGGCCGGGACATGCAGGATTAATTACTCGATACGCGGCTCTGAAGCGAAGAAGAACGAATACGCAAAGAGGACTCGGCAGCTCACTCCACTAAAGTCGCGGCGATTCGGAATTCTTAATGATTCAACTGGACAACGTGGCTCGAAAGACACCACGTGACACTGGAACCGGGCAGCATGGTCGCGGCAATCAATGCCTTGAGGTAATTGACATGCTGCCAACGGTTCACCGGTCGGCTACCGAGTAGACTAGTTATTGGGTCGTCCCTGCAATTGTACTTCACCGACAGAAGATGCCTGTTTCGCGTACTTCCCTGTGCAAACATCAATGTAGAAACATATCCAATGAATGATGCGTGCATAGCCGCATTGATCAGACCTTAGCCTGGCAAGCTGCACTTGAATTTCGGTCAGTCTAAAATGCATCGCATAAGTATTTGCAACAACGTTCTGCGAAGCGACTACCAGATTCGATTGCAATTGCCTTAAATGACGACTACACAGCTTTCGGCCTGGGAAGATGTTCGCAGACGAATTGCCTTCCAGTTTTTGTGTGGAAATTACTCATGTCTCGTTCTGTATTTGTGCACTTTCTCCCTGCACTGTTTGACCCCGCTGCACTGTCAGGCGGAATCGCTGTGATTGCCGACATCCTGAGAGCATCAACGACCATTACGCATGCTCTGGCGAACGGCGCGCTACGAGTTATTCCATGCGGAACTGTCGACGAAGCACTACACCTTCGCAAAACTCATTCGAACGAAACCGTACTGCTTGGCGGTGAACGTGGCGGAGTGAAGATCGAAGGTTTTGAACTCAGCAACTCACCCGATGACTACGACACATCGACAGTTTCCGGCAGGACGATAGGCTTCACCACAACGAATGGCACAAAAGCCCTGTTGCGTGCGAGTGAAGCTGAACGATCAATTATCGGATGCTTTGCTAACCTGTCGAGAGTGGTTGATTTCCTGATCGGCCAACGTCGCTCGATGCACGTCGTCTGCGCGGGAACTAACGGTGCAATCACGGGAGAAGACATACTTTTTGCAGGTGCTGTTGTAGGCCGACTCATTAAAATTGACCCTAATATTGAACTTTGCGATTCGGCACTAATAGCATTCAACCATTGGCTCAGCGAAGTAACGGGCGGGACTTCTGAGGAACTGAGATCAGCCATGCTGAAGTCTCAGGGTGGACGCAATCTGTTAGCATTGAAATACGAAAAAGATATTACAACAGCGTCGGCTATCGATTCCGTGCCCGTTCTTGGAATTGTTGAAGCCAGCGGAATAGTGACACTAAATCAATAAACAACAGGCCTTTGATTGCTGTATTCTTCGATAGCAAAGTCCAACCAAATGAAACGCATTTCGCCACACTGCATACTGATGCTCTTTGCGACACTTCCAAGTATTGGTAGCAGCGATGACGTTCAGTTTCAGCAATTAGTATCGGGATGTCGGGCTTCATTGCGTGGCATGAAAGTCATCGACCAAAACAATGTAATTGCCACGGGCAGTAACAGCACGGCGATCCTGACACAAGATGGAGGCAGATCGTGGGTCCGGCTGAACGTTGCTGAATTAAGCGAACTTGACTTTCGGGATATCGAAACGACCGGCGATGGCAGTCTGATACTGATGAGCACTGGCCCAGCAGAGAAGTCACAGATTTTCCGAAGCGAGGACATGGGCCAATCATGGAACGTCGTTCATCGAAATCAGGAGTCTCAGGGATTCTTCAACGGCATGGCTTTCACCGTCGATGGCTTCGGCCTATTGGTGGGTGACCCCATTGATGGACAACTGTTTCTCTTAAACACATCAGACTTCGGCAAATCGTGGAAACGAATGCCTGGCCCTAAACTACTTGACGGCGAATACGGATTTGCTGCAAGTGGCACCGGCATTGTGCTGGGCGACGAAGGCCAGGCATGGATCACAACCGGAGCTGCTGCGGCTCGAGTTTTCAACACAACAAATCACGGCCAGTCGTGGAATGTTGCCACGACACCAATTCGAACAGGTGAAGTGAGCGAGGGGATCTTTTCCATAGCGTTTCACGGTACCAGCAATGGCGTGATTGTTGGAGGCGACTACAAACAACCTGAAATCGCCACAGCCAACTGTGCCGTAACCTCAAATGGCGGGCGAGACTGGTCGCTGGCCAAAGTGCAAATGCCACACAAAGCCTGCGTCAGATTCATGGACAGCAAACGAGTCCTGGCAGTGGGCCGCACCGGTGTCATGTTGTCAACGGATCGCGGGGCGAATTGGCATACCGTTTCAGAGTCGAATGGCACTGCCGCGAAATTTGTTTGGGATCTGCGCAGCGTGAGGGCTCGCGTTGACCGCGACAAGAATTTTTTCGTTATCGCACCGCGTTGAAGGAAATCGGAATGTTGGCTGAACGTCCTGATCGCTAAACTTCTCGGCGGCTGGACCTTTCCTGAATC
>JBDNFN010000365.1:0-11716 GCA_041689795.1 Fuerstiella sp.
ACAGCCAGTCACCCGGCGACGGAGGAAATAACCAACTCGCCTCTGGCTGCCATTCGCGAAATTTACGACCCATCCCTGAAATCCAACCAAACGTCAAGCAAAATTAAAATGCACGGTCAACTGACATCGTAATACTACATTACGTAAAGAAAAACCAGGCTTCGGAAGGTATCCGGACAGGCTGCTAGGCGGATCACCGTCAGCGTTTCATCGAGTCCTTCTGCAAGACTCGACGCCGCATCGCGATTGATCGTCTGCAGCCATATCATTGTGTCGTTCAGAAATCGCTTTGCGGAAGCCACATCGTTCTGAGCGTACGCCTCTTTCATTCGTCGATGAGCTTCGGGCTGATGCTGCTTCGGAAGGTGACCTTCGACATTTCGAAGCTTGTGAATCTGGCATCGCTGAATCACAGGATTCATGCCGAAGATGCGATTCACGGCAGCGGCCAATGCCTTGCTGCCATCGAGACAAAACAGTGTCGGGCGATTGCTGCACAGATCTCGATCTCTCAGATTCGTGAGCAGTGCCGTAACGACTTCCGCGTTTTCCGTTTCCCCCTGGCGAAGACCCAGAACATGCTTCGTGCCGTCATCAGAAACGCCAAGAGCAACGACGATCAGCTCGCCGCGAAAGTTTATGCCATCAATAAAACTCGCTGCAAAATTCAGCGTTTCGAAGCGTCGCCGGTCGAAATCTTCCAGTTGCTTCAGCGATGCCGCAACGAAGTGTTTACTGACGGAACTCTTCTTGACGCCGCAGCCCGAACGAGCGGTATCAAACACACCTATCATAGTCGCAACAGGAGACACCTCGCACCATGTTCGCCAGTGCCGACTGAGGCATCGCGGCTTGATTCTGCAGCGTTGAATCGTTCGCAAGTTCACATTCTTCGCCATCGACCGACCGCACTCGTGGACGACGAATGGCCAGCTTCTGACCGCCGAGAATGATAAATCCTTCCAGACTTCCATGCCTCGATGCTGCACGATTCAGGACACGTTCGCTCTTCGATCCGCACAGTGAATCACATCATCCTCGAGCAGACTTGCCGCCATCTGGATGCCAAGTTCAACGGCAAACCCCTGAAGCGATTCGTGCATCAGCGTGCGAAGTTGCTTTGGATCTCGCACGGTAAATTCGGCGATCGAAAACAAGGGTTCCGATGGTTTCGGTGCGATCGGCTGCGTGGTGGTCGAAGAGGCTTTCTGTTTTCGTGGAGCCGTTCGGGAACGACGGCTCTTTGACGCGGGCTTCTTTGGAGACTCTGCAACCGGAGACACAGCTTGCTCCTTTCCTGCCAATTTTCCGAACGCCACCGATCGACCTGCTGACGGACTTCAAATACTCATGCTTGCATGACGGTTTTTCCTTTGAGGAAACGGAATTTGATTCTCCACTGAAGCGGATCTTCTGCTGGAGAAACCGTCACTCTTTTCAACTACGCTGCGGACATCCTCATATTTTCCGGCTGAAGATGGTATTGGAAATTCCACGGCCAGCGAACCACAGCAGGCAAAATGTGTCCGGCCGTTTTCGACTGTCCTTTCAGTTTGCTTACCTTGGACGGGCAGAATTTCAGGCTTGTTTAGATCTGGCATTAAGAAATTAGAATCAATGCGGTGTTTGCAGATTTCAGTCTTCGCCCATTTTAATCAATGGCCAGTAGATGCAAAGAGCGGGGACAGTGATTGGACTAATTGTTTTAGCAGCCCCATTTGCCACTGTTGATGTCGGTATCGCACGCTGAACGGAGTGATTTTCCGGCGGATGCAGGTGATCCGGCAACCCGCGGCAGAAACGAAGGCGATTCTGCGGCATTTTGTCTTCTGCCTGGCTAGACTGCTGTAATAAATCGTTCATTTTCAGCAGAGCTATGATTCAACTTACCGACAAATCAATCAATTATCAGCGCGTAACGGAGTCTGTGCGTTCGCACAACGCCGGAGCAGTCGTGCTGTTTCTGGGAACCGTTCGTGAATTTACCGGGCAAGCCCAAACTTCGTCGTTGGAATACGACGCCTATCCCTCCATGGCGATTCACGCCATGGAGCAGCTGAAAGCAGAAGCCTGCGAACGCTGGTCTTTGCAGGATGTGGCCATCGTGCATCGCACCGGACATCTGGACCTGGGAGAAATCGCAGTGGCAGTTGCAGTGAGTTCGGCTCATCGTTTAGAAGCGTTCGAAGCCGGACAATGGGTGATTGATACGTTGAAGCAGCGAGTGCCCATCTGGAAAAAAGAACTTTACACAGATGGAAAGACGGAATGGGTCCACCCAACTCAGAAGTCATCTCCAGTGATTGAGACCAATACTCCGAAATCGTTTGACTGTGTTTCCGAAGCTTCGGCCGAGATGGAATCTGATCAATGACAACGCCTGAAACAAATAGCGAAACTCGTCGTTTGATCGATCGATTTGGTCGAGTCCACAATAATCTGCGAATCAGCGTAACGGACCGCTGCAATATTCGTTGTTTCTATTGCATGCCGGCCGACAATGTAGAGTTTATGCCGCGTGCCGAACTGCTTTCGTTTGAGGAAATCGAACGGCTTGTTCGAATTGGAACGCAAGTCGGCATTGATCGTGTTCGTCTGACTGGTGGTGAGCCTTTGGTGCGGCGCGACCTGCATTTGCTGGTTTCCAGGCTTGCGGCGATTCCCGGAATTCTAGACATCGGGTTGACTACAAACGCGGTGTTGCTGGACGAGCAGGCTCAGCAGCTGAAAGACGCAGGGCTGCAGCGGTTGAATATCAGTCTGGATGCGCTCGACCCGGAAGTGTTTAAACGGGTGACGCGTCGCGACAGCTATGACAAAGTGATTGAAGGCATTGCCGCTGCTAGAGCGGCCGGATTCAGCCCAATTAAACTGAATGCCGTTTCGGTGAAAGGCATGACGGAAGATCAGATAATTCCGTTTGCTCAGCTGGCTCGTGAAACAGACACTGAAGTTCGATTCATCGAATTCATGCCGCTGGATGCTGATAGTCAGTGGCAGCGAGACAAGGTGCTGTTTGCTGCGGAAATCGTGGCTCGCATTGAAGCCGAATTCGGTCCGTTGCGGCCTGTCACATCGTCAAACCCGAATGCTCCGGCTAACGATTTCACATTCGCTGATGGCAAAGGCCGCATCGGTATGATTGCGTCAGTCAGTCAGCCGTTTTGTTCAACATGTAATCGCTTCCGTGTGACGGCGGATGGAAAGCTTCGCAACTGTCTGTTTAGTCACGAAGAAACGGACGTGCGAGAGTTGCTTCGCAGCGACGGTTCGGACGAAGAAATCGCAACGACGATGATCAGTTGCATCGCAGCGAAAGGCCCCGGCCACCAAATAAATTCAGCGGATTTCATCCAGCCGGATCGCCCCATGTACTCGATCGGTGGATAGCAACTGCGACCGTTACGAGGCCACATTCGAAATCCTTACGCGGGTTGTGCGGGATAGTGCCCATGCATTAATGTCGCTGTGTTTTCCTGCCCTCGTTTAGTTGTTCTCGTCGAATGCCGGTTCTGCGAAATTGGCTGTACGGAATGCGGATTACAACCGTTGAATGCTGGATGAGGCATTGGTTGAAACATTGGGTTCTGTCAGAATCGCTACCGACTGTTATCACAAACATCGGCCAAAACGCTGAGTGTGAAAATCGATTGCGTGTGAACAGGTTACTTTGGTCAGCTTCTGAAAGTGCGCAATGTTTTGCGTCGGCGATCTCGTATTCGCCATTTCACAGAGGTTGAATTTGGCACAGCAGGAAAGTCCGTTGAAAACCTTGAGGACAGGCGATTGTTGAGTGTGGTGAGTATTCCCTCATACGACATATTGACGAGTCGTAATTTTTCATACGCGTCGCAAGATAGCTTGAGGGTAAGGCTGACAGCTGAGGCCGAAGAACAATACGACGATTTTTTTGGCACGAACGCTGAAAAGCCAGAGCAATACATTGTTGATGGTCACAGTGTCGAGCGACCAAGTGGACGATCCGGAACATCGGCCGCTGAGGCTTATTCAGTGGCCGGCGTCAATCTTCAGGTTGGCGGGTTTAATGAAGTCGTTCTGATTGAGACTGATGGCGTGTACAGCTTCACAATATTGTGTTCTGAGCTGGTTGGTGTACGAGCAGTGACGGCAACAAATAGTTCACCGGAAGTTGTGTCTCGCATACCGTTGGCGTATCAGCCGACGGCTATGTTTCTGAACAACGGCAGACTCACAATAATTGGAGAACGTCGTGATTTATGCACGTGGACACGAATTGATGAATGGGGCAATCGATGTGCGTCATAACCACACGCACAGCCGTCAATGTGTTTGACGTATTCAGACCGGATCAACCGTTGCTGGTTCAGGAAAGTATCGTTAATGGCAATTCCCTGGGTGCTCAAGCCGATGAACAGGACGTTTATGTCGTTGTCAACGTGGACTACGACATTCCGTACGTGCCGGCGCCGGGCGTCGCTGCTCAGCGATCTGACACGGCTGGTGTTGTTGAATATCGGTATCAAACACGTCGCAAGTTTTTGAAGTCACTGAATGAGGTGATCGTAAAACCGTCGCCGCCAACAGCGTATCGACAATGGGGTTACTCGGGGTTGGAGGCAATCGGTGAGTTGGATGATTCCGTATGTGAGGCCAACATCAGCCGCCTAAATGGATCGATGACAAACGTCTTGAAGTTGACACATCTTTAGATGATTCGGTGCCGGTTGATAATATCAGTCTGCCTGTTGGAAGCGGGTGGGCGACGTAGATTTACGCATCGTCGAACGCCCTACATTTGTTGACCACGGAGTATCGCTAATTCAAGGCGGTGGTCTGTTTCTGGTTAAAAACTACCGAGACACGTGGATACAGGTCGTAAGCGCACGGTGAACCGCAGGTATTGTTTTAGCGGTCTGTTCGTTTGTTGATTTTCTGTTGTCGGCTTTGTTGTCGTTCTTTCTGGCGGAGGTCGGCGATCTTCCAGGGGTGTTGCGGGTTGGCTTTGAGCCAGGCATCGGGGAGCAGATCGGTCAGGTCCGGAGGTTTGTCCGGGGCACTGAATGCGGTTCGACGAAGGGGGAGTTCTCGCAGAACCACGTTTAGCCAGGTTCAGGGTTCGACGTGGCACAACTTTGCACTGGCGATGATGCTCAGCAGCATGGCGGCTCGTTCGCCACCTTGTTCGCTGCCTTGTTCGCTGCCTTGTTCGCCACCTTGTTCGCCACCTTGTTCGCTGCCGACGAATAACCAGTTCTTGCGGCCGATCGCTGGAAGTTTCATTGGGCGTTCCGCCAGATTGTTATCGACCGACACGGCTCCGTCTTCTGTGTAGCGACACAACGCGGCGAACTGGTTCAGTGTGTACGTGAACGCTTTGCCGATTTCACTTTTCGGAAGAACGCGGTGCTGTTCTTTCGTCAGCCAAGCTTGGAAGTCATTCAGAATTGGCAACGCGTGTTGTTGCCTTGCGTTGCGAAGAGCATCATCGCGGAGCTTCTGTTTTTGAATTCTTCTTCCAGACGATACAGCCGAGTGATGTAACTGAGTGCTTCGTGGCTGCGGCGAACGTCGGTGTCTTTGGCTTCCCACCAGTAGCGACGACAGTGCGCCATGCACGCCACTTCGATGATTTCGCCACTGGCGTAGACTTCGTCGTAGCCACTGCACGCATTGGCCTGCAGGTAGCCGGAATAGGATTCCAGAAAGTCGACCGCGTTCTCACCCTCACGAGTGAGACTGAATTCATAAACCGCAAAGGGATGGTGTTCGTCGCCGACATACGTCCAGAATTTGCCACTGCGGCAACTGGGCGATTCCAGTATCTTGATGCCGGTGTCGTCCGTGTGAATCACTTTCGACGCACGAACACGATCGCACATCGTGTGGTACAGGGGCTTCAGGAGATCGGCGGCGGCCACCCAATCGCACAACGTGCTGCGACGAATCAGAATTCCGTTGCGAGACAGGATATCTTCCTGGCGATACAGCGGCAGGTCGTCACCATATTTCGACAGAATCGTCTGAGCTAACAGGCCCGGTCCCGGAAGTCTTTTCGCAATAGGCGGCGGTGGCTGCGGCGCGATCACAACATTTTCTTCGCACGCGGGACACGCGTATTTGTTTCGCTTGTGTCGAGGGGAAGTACTTCGGCTGGATAAGAACAAGCCTGGACGACGGGCCGTCGAGGGATGGTATGGAAAAGCCGTGTTCAACAAGTTAGCCGCCCCATTGGCTTTGCCCGTTTTGCTAACGATAGCTGAAGGCCCGCGTCAAACACTGTCATGGTCGGCAGTTGACGGAGTTGTAACTTAAGAAGTTTATGTGCAGTAAGTATTTGGTGAATCTCTAGTGCTTCGAGAAAACGAGATCACCAATTCTACATTCACGCTGACACGCAGGCTTGTACAAGGTGACTACAAAATCTGGATACGTGGTACGTTCGCAAACGAGGCGCAAACACGCTGGGGGGCAGCCATTACGTTGACAGTGGAAGGTCCTCTGCTAATTCTGGAACCGATGTTGTTAGATGGTAAATGGGTGAAGTGGCCGCCGGCGGAGACGACTGTTCAATATGAAATATGGGTTGATCGTCTGGATCAATATGGGAAATTGGCAACTCATGGGATAATTCACGTCACTCGCCTGGAGGTCTCTGGATTTAGCGTGGACGGCATGAAAGCTGGAAAATACCGGTTTTGGATTCGTGGTATTCTTGATGTTGCAGGATCTGAGGTGGCAACTCAGTGGAGCTACGTCACCGTCGAACTACTGGACGGAATTCAAACCTTGAGCCTGCGTTTGGCGCGGCGGTGTTTGGACTATTCGCACAACTTGATCGCGTTTGAAGGCGTCTACGGAAACTGCGGACAGTTCCGGATCGTGGCTACCAAATATGATAAGCAGGCACGCGTCCTGAATGGTTGCAATAGGGCAAAACCGCAGTCATCGACAATAACAACGCGTTCCTTGCACTGAATGCTAAGGCGGCAATGCACGGCCCGACGAAGAACGATTCCGCAATTGGGGAGTATTGTTTGGGGTGTTTGCGACACGCTGGTCCACAGACTTACGGTCGAAGTCTATTTGGGCCTCGGACCGCCGATGGGTTGCAGAGGGCAGTGAGCCGCGACGAAGGTTTCCTGGCGGTCGTCGACTTCAAACAGCACGGTCACGGTAGCTCGGCTTGATCCATCGGATGCGTCCAGAACGACTCCACGACCATAACGAGGGTGTCGCACCTGAGTTCCGGTGGCAAACTGTTGCGGCGATGAAGAACCGCTGGCGGCAGCGTTCGATGTTTCGGCGGCTTTGCGTTGCATCAGCGTTTGCAGAGCAGACCGGGTTTCTGCCAGTACGCTGGATTCTGCGGCCGGGACTGCAGAACGTGACGTCGAATCCGATCGGGCAGTTGGCGCAACGGGCATCGCCGTCGATGACTGAGGCATAGCAGCGGCCAGTTTCTTTTCCAGATCGGCTGCCGACATAATCAGTGGGTCGCCCGTGCGTTTCTGCGACGATTCGTAGCGCAGCCTGGCTTTTTCAACATGATCGTTGACCGGCGATTTGTGAATCGGCGGCGGAAGTTCGTTATCTTCGCAAACGACTTCCAGATCCATTTCGGGCAGAAAGGGGCTGGAGATTGTATACCGACGCGATCCGCGGAAGTCACGTTGTCGTGTTTGAGTCAGGTTCAGTTCCTGCATGGCGCGAGTCACACCGACAAACAGCAGACGGCGTTCTTCCTGAAAGCTGGCCGGGTCGCCGTTCTGGACTGCTCGATCGTGCGGGATGAATCCGTTTTCGACGCCGATGATGTAGACGACAGGAAATTCCAGCCCCTTGGCAGCATGCATCGTCATCAGTGTGACGGCACCGTTGGATGCGTCGACGCTGTCGGCTTCGCTGGTCAGGCTGGACATTTCCAGAAAGCCCTGCAGAGATGGCGAATTGTCCGGATCCAGTTCCGCATCTTCGTACAATCGAGCGGCGTTGATGAGTTCGTGCACGTTCGCTCGGCGGTCCTGATCGACCTCGTCGTTTTCGTCTTTCCACAGCGACATATAATTAATTTCGCTGATCAGCCGTTCAATCACTTTGTGGACGTTGCCGGATTGAGCGTACTCAGACAGCGATTCAATCAGTTCGGCGAACGCCTTGAGTGGTGTCTGGCTGCGTTTTGTCAGCGACGGCACATCTTTGTGGCGACGAGCCGAATCCAGTAGCGACAGGCCGTGCTGCTGAGCAAACTTTGCGACTCGTTCGATCGTCCTGTCGCCGAGTCCTCGCGCGGGCCGGTTGATGATTCGCAGGAATGCAACATCGTCCGCCGGGTTTTCGATCAGCCGCAGGTATCCAACAAGGTCTCGAATTTCCGCTCGTTCAAAAAAAGAATAACCGGCGGCCACCTGAAAAGGCACGGCGTGTCGTGATAAAGCGGTTTCGACAGATCGCGACAACGCATTGACACGATAGAAGACGGCGAAGTCAGAAGACATTCGTTTGCCGCTCTGCACCTGTTCGGCAATTTCGCGAGCGATGCTGTTGGCTTCGTCTTCTGCGTCTGAAAAGATACGCAGTTTGACGGTTTCGCCCTCTTCGTTTTCTGTAAACAGCGGACTTCGGTGTCGGCGAGGGTTCTTTGAAATCAGCTGATCGGCGTTACGGACTATGGCTGCCGTGCTGCGGAAATTCTGATCCAGAGAGACGATTTTTGTGTTCGGAAAGTCCTGTTCGAACTGAACTATGTTTTCCGGCCGAGCACCTCGCCAGCCGTAAATCGATTGATCCGGGTCTCCCGTGGCACACAGGTTGGGAAAGATCTGCGACAAAGCCAGCACGATGCGATATTGAGCCAGGTTCGTATCCTGATACTCGTCCACCAGTACAAAACGGAACGATCGGTCCAGGAATTCCCGCAGTTCTTCGTTGTCGCTTAGCATATTAACAACGTGCAGCAGCAGGGCGTCGAAGTCGACCGAATTCTGATGCAGAATCTGCAGTTCATATTCGGGAAAGACTTCGTATACAACCGCATCAATGGGGTCACCCACGCGGTCTTCGTAGTTCAGACGAAACTGTTCGGCAGTGATTAGGTCGTTGCGAGCTTTACTGATGCGATTCAGTACTCGACGCGGATCCAGCGACATGGCATCGAAGCCGATGTCTTTCATAATTCTTCTGACCAGCTGAACCTGGTCAGAAGAATCCAGAATGGTGAAGTTGTTCTTTAGCCCCACCTGATCAGGAAAACGTCGCAACAGTTTGGCGCAAAATCGATGGAACGTGCTGACCTGAACCTGCAGGCCACCCAGCAGCCGGTGAACTCGCTCGGACATTTCCCGAGCCGCTTTGTTAGTAAACGTGAGCGCTAGAATTTCATCAGGCGCAACGCCCTGCTGCAGTAGTCTGGCAATCCGATAAGTGATCACCCGAGTCTTACCGGACCCCGGTCCCGCCAACACCATCAGTGGACCTTCGAAGTGTTCGACGGCGGCCAGTTGTGACGGTGTCAGCTGTTCAGACATGATTCTTCCGTGACAGGTTAATCAACTTCGACGGTGCAATCACACACGACTTGCGTGATTCAGGCGTCGCACTACTCTTCCACTTCAACAACGGAAATACGCAAATCTTTGAGTTGATGATTGTCAACTGCTGCAGGCGCCCCGGTCAGCAGGTCGGATGCTCGCTGCGTCTTCGGGAAGGCCACAACGTCGCGAATGTTGTCTTCGCCGGCCATCAACATGACCCAGCGATCCAGTCCCAGAGCAACTCCGGCATGCGGTGGTGCTCCGTAACGCAGGGCTTCCAGAAGGAAGCCGAATCGAGCTTCGGCCTCTTCTTCGTTGATGTTCATCATGTTGAAGATTTTTTGCTGCACTTGGGGATCGTGAATACGCACGCTTCCGCTGGCAGCTTCGCAACCGTTAATGACAAGGTCGTACGAATCTGCTCGAACACGACCGGGATCGCTGTCGAGAAACTCGATGTCGGCTTTGTTTGGTTCGCAGAACGGATGATGTTCTGCGTCGTAACGTTTTTCGTCTTCGTTCCATGTCACCAAAGGAAAGTCCACAACCCACAAAGCGCTGAAGGTTTTGGGATCGTACAGAGCCTGTTCCTTTGCAATGCGGTTTCGCAAAGCAGACAACGCCGCTGATGTCACCCGAGGCTTATCAGCAACAAACAACAGCAGGTCGCCGTCTTCGCCGTCCATGCGTTTGATGATTTCCGACTGTTGCTCGTCGATGAAAAACTTCGCAATTGTGGATTCCAGTTTGCCGCCGGCGACTTTCATATAGGCCAGACCCTTGGCACCGTATTCGCCTACAAAGTCTTTCAGATCTTTGTCCAGTAGTCGACGGCTGTATTTGTCTCCGCCGCCTTTGACATTGATGCCGCGAACTCGCCCGCCTGATTCCACAACGGATTTGAAGACGCCGAATGTGCTGGCTGCGCCGACATCACCGATGTCGATTAGTTCCATACCAAAACGCAAGTCCGGCTTATCGCTGCCGTAGCGTTCCATGACGTCTGCATAGGTTAGTCGTGGCAGAGGCGTTGGCAGTTCGGTGCCACGCACATCTTTCACGACATAAGCCACAAGGCCATCAATGGTTTCGAGAATGTCGTCTCGGTCTACAAACGACATTTCGACATCGATCTGAGTAAATTCCGGTTGACGATCGGCTCGCAGGTCTTCGTCGCGAAAGCAGCGAGCGATCTGGTAGTAGCGGTCGAAGCCGGACACCATCAGAATCTGCTTGTAAATCTGCGGCGACTGTGGCAGAGCATAAAATGAGCCATGGTGAACGCGGCTGGGCACAAGATAATCGCGAGCGCCTTCGGGAGTGCTGCGACCCAGAATCGGCGTTTCAATCTCCAGAAATTCGCGGTCGTTGAAATAGCTGCGAACGGCCTGAGTCAGCTTGTGCCGCATCATAATGTTTTGCTGCAAAGCGGTTCGACGCAGATCGACAAAGCGGTACTTCAGTCGCAGTTCTTCGTTTGGAAGATCTGTGCCGTCGATTTCGAAAGGAGGCGTCTTGCTGGTGCTGAGAATAACCAGTTTCATGGCGCGAACTTCGATTTCGCCGGTATCCAGTTTGGGATTGACCAGACCATCGCCGCGGTAACGAACTTCGCCTGTGACCTGCACAACGTCTTCTCGACGCAGTTTGCGGGCGACAGCGTCAATTTCGTTGCTGTCTTCGGTGTTGAAGACGATCTGTGTTTTGCCGTACCGGTCTCGCAGATCGACGAACACGAGATTTTCGCCGTGATCACGATAACTGTTGACCCAGCCAGCCAGAGTAATCGTTTTGCTTTCGTGAGCCCGGCGTAATTCGCCACACGTGTGAGTTCTAAGCACTTTGAATTCCAGTCAAATCTTGTTTCGAGCGTCCCGCCCGAGTATTTTGGCGACCGGCAAAAAAGCCGCCATTACGAAGTCGAATGTTAAGAAAGCCCGGCTTTTTTAGAAGCCAGGCTCCAGCAGATTGCCGCGATACAGGTTCCGCACTGGCCGGAAGTATAGAGCCGTCAAACGGTGATGTGAACAGGCGCCCTCGGTTCTCTTACCAAATCTTTGTTCCTGGCCCCCAATGCACTCCGATTGGCCGTCAGAAGACTCTCATCCGGAAAATTGGGAGCATTGCCAGGTGCCAATCTCTGACACCCGCCCGTCACAACCAGACATTCAGGCGGCCGCATGATGCTGATTGCGGCACCAGAA
>JBDNFN010000366.1:0-5326 GCA_041689795.1 Fuerstiella sp.
GGAAGTCAACTTACAGTGGCGAGCAGTGGGAACACGCCACGGTAGCGAATCACTACCGGCGGGCGCTTTACACCTTCCGGAAACGAACAAGTCCTTATCCGGCGATGATCACGTTTGATTCGGGCAGTGGTGAAGTTTGCCAGATTCGACGAATCCGAACCAATACTCCGCTACAGGCACTGGTCACGCTAAACGACACCGCCTATGTGGAAGCAGCGGGAGCGTTGGCATTAAGGATGGAAAAATCTGCAGAAATGACTCGTCATCAAATCGCCAACGGTTTCCGCCTGGTCCTTATACGCCACGCTGAACCAGAGGAACTTGATCGCCTGGTAATGCTGTACGAATCACTGAAAGACGAGCTGGCTGATGGCGAAGCGTTGCTGAAATCCGCCGGTCTGACCAGCGGCGATCCTAGACTTGTAGCCGTAGCGAATGTCCTGCTGAACCTCGACGAAACCTTGATTAAACCATAACGAAGCTATGACACTACCGATTTCATTTGAACAAACTCGCGCGTTGACTCGACGTCACTTCTTCGGTCAAGCAGGACTGGGGTTGGGATCTATCGCACTCAGTTCGCTGCTCGCGAGCGAAAGCACTGCTGCTGAAAAAGCCTGGCAAATCCCTGCCAAAGCGAAGTCAATTATCTATTTGCACATGGCTGGTTCGCCTTCACAGCTGGAACTATTCGACCACAAACCGGCACTCAGCAGGCTGCACAACACAGAATGTCCCAAGGAGTATCTCGAAGGCAAACGGTTTGCTTTCATCAAGGGTGTCCCCAAGATGTTGGGGGCACAATGCGAATTCAAGCAATACGGAGAAAGCGGCCAGTGGGTTAGTAATCGACTGCCTCATCTTTCCAGCGTGATCGACGATATCAGCATAATTCGGTCAGTTCACACAGAACAATTCAATCATTCGCCCGCCCAGCTGTTTATGCACACCGGCAATTCGTTGCTTGGCTATCCATCGATGGGTTCGTGGGTTACTTACGGACTGGGCAGCGAAAACCAGAACCTGCCAGGCTTTGTCGTCCTTTCGTCCGGTGGAAAAACGCCCAGCGCTGGAAAATCGCTGTGGGGTAGTGGCTTTCTGCCGACGGTATATCAAGGCGTTCAATGTCGAACCGATGGTGGTGACCCCATTCTGTTTTTATCGAATCCCGATGGGTTATCGCGGCCGGCTCGACGCAAAACGCTCGACGCGATTGGTGATCTGAATCGATACCAGCATCAGCACGTTGGTGATCCCGAAACAATCACCCGCATCGCTCAATACGAACTTTCGTTTCGCATGCAGGTGTCCGTTCCTGAAGTAATGGATATCAGTCGGGAAACAAAGGAAACGCTTGCTCTGTACGGCGCCAGACCAGGTCATGTTTCCGACGCGGAATCGGCTGCCGATCCAAGGCAGCTATATAAGGGTGATGATCCAACGTTCGCCAACAATTGCCTGCTCGCGCGGCGACTTGTTGAAAACGGTGTGCGTTTCGTCCAGCTTTACGATTGGGGTTGGGACCACCATGGATCGTCGCTGGGGGAATCAATCGATGAAACGTTGCCGATCAAGTGTTCGCAAACCGACCGTGCTATTACCGCATTGATCACGGACCTTAAACAGCGTGGCCTGCTGGATGAAACGCTGATTGTGTGGGGAGGTGAATTCGGTCGCACGCCAATGATGCAAAACAACGTCAACAAGGAATTGAAGAAGGGGTTTATTGGCCGAGATCATCATCCGCACGCCTTTACCATGTGGATGGCCGGCGGCGGGATCCGCCCCGGCGCTTATGGTCAAACAGACGATATCGGGTACTACATTGCAGAGAATCCAGTTAGCGTTCGCGACCTGCAGGCAACGATTTTGCATCAAATCGGAATCGATCCTCACCGGTTTAGTTTTCCCTATCAAGGGCTCAATCAACGGCTGATCGGTCCGACAGAAGAAGGCAAAGTAATTCGCGAGCTGATTACGTGAGCGAGTCGAACACGGCAGCTTCCGAAAGCTACAATACGATCGCGATGCTCGTTCGTCGCTCACAGCATTTCACGAAATGACCTAGCGAAACTCGTGTAGAGTTTTGTCCGGTGAAACCACAGGGCAAGGCCGAAAGTTCTGGCGACTTTTGCTGCGAGTGGCCGCACCTTTTCGTAACTTGCTGTAAACGCATAAGAACCTCTGTGGCGTTTGCCCTGCTGACGCCCCCAACTCGCGAATTCCGCTCGCCTACTGACCTCTCACGAATTCTAAAATTGCTGATAGTGGAAGGCCAATCGCAGCCGATCGCGTTGTGGCGTGGCCGACTTTGCTTCGGCCCCACGCCTTTCTTTTGTTTGGCCTTCTTTCCCGTCATATCTAAGCACAGCCCGAATTGCCTGATCAGCAGTCTCAGGGCGTCTTGTCCCTTATCGAAGGTTGACTCTTCCGTAAGCCCGGCGAAGACCTTCACTGAATCGGCCATTGTGGTTTTAGCGTGTTGATCCGTTGGATGTGCACTTCGATCCTGAACCCAATGCCCGAGTTCTGCGGCTGATCGATTGGGATGAATGGGGTCTGCAGCGCTATGCGGCGGATATTTCACAGCCACGCCATGCGACCATCAGATCAATTGGCGCGTTATTTAGATCTTCCCATGCGATCGCCGACTCGAGCGTACACCTCTCGATTCTGCCTGGCGTTTTCGATCAGATCTGCATCAAACTGAATGCGGCCAGGTTCAAAGATTGTGATCGTCGACGAACCGCCAAAGCGAAAGTAGCCTTTCTCGCTGCCTTTCAAAACGGGCGTCCCTTCTGCGTAAGTCTGAACGATACTTCCAACGCAGGTGGCTCCGATTTCCATGACCAGAACTCTGCCGAACGTTTCTGTTTTCAGCTCGGTCACGCACCGCTTGTTGGTTGTCAGGATGTGAATGTTCTGGCACAGCGCAATCGGGTTCACTGAAAACAGTGGGCCATTGATCAGTCGCGTCGCCCCTGGCACACCGGCGCAGGGAAAGTGAAAGCGGTGGTAGTCAACCGGGCACAATCGAGACAGAACCAGACTACCGTTGGCGTATCTATTAGCCAGATCGCTGTCCTGCAGTAGTTTGCTGAGGTCGAACATTTCGCCTTTGACGAACAGTCCTTCGCACTGCGAAATATCTGGCACGCACAAGTGGCGACCGTCTGCGGGGAACACAACCGACAACGGGCCCGGATCGACTGGTCTTGATTCCGGCTTGAGCTGCCGAAAGAAGAACTCGTTGAAATCAGCGAAGTCAGCGACGCCGCGAACGAATTCCGATGCATCAAGTTCATAGTCCTTGATGAATTTCGCAATCCGATGCCGCGAGCTCGGGCGATCCATTCGCCACCCGTACCAACGAGAAAATAAAGCTCGTTTCACCACGATGTTCAGCGAGATCCGTCCAGCCAGCGTGCCGTAGGTCCAGCGCAGGGCCTTGTCACCGTAAACTTTCTCAACGCACGTTTCGTTGCGGTATCGATCGAAGTAAACAATTTCATTCATGGTGTCAAATTTGCATCAAGAGGCGGCTGGAGGCAGTCTGTCTATTGTTACAAAACGCGGGGAAATGTGTCATGGCTGAATGGCACTTATTCGACATCTCAAACATCAGAACGCCCGATGTGAAACACGAGCAGCCGTTTTGACGTGAGATTCAGGTAGGAAGATAACAGAAGCCACCCAACCGCCAACAAGAACCCGGAGCCAGCCGACATTAGACACGAAGATATGATTCGTATTATCCGTCGGCACAGCTGTCTCTGCATCAACTGGCCAGCACGCAGACCGGCGCTTCACCAATAAACAGAAGCCGTTCGGTTGGCGCGGCGATGGCTTAGCGGACAATCTGCCAGGCGGTTTGTTGTTCAGTCTGTCATGGAGTGTTTCGCAATGTCACAGCTGTCTCGTCGTTCGTTTCTGAAAACGTCTGCCGTGAGCGGATTGTTCATGGGAATTTCTGCCAGAAGCCATCGTGCGACTTTTGGTGCGGTACCGCCCAGTGAACGCGTTCGGGTTGGCATGATTGGCGTGGGCAATCAGGGCGGCCCACGCAACAATATGAAGTACTTTCTAAACAACATAGACGCGCTGTGTGATCTAGATAAGAACTACCTGGCCGAAGCAGCAGCGTTCCTGCAGAAGGAAGCCAACCGGTCGGCGATGATGACCGACGATTATCGCAGGTTGCTGGATTCAAAAGATCTTGATGCCGTGGTGGTGACGGTTCCTGATCAATGGCATGCCCTAATGACAACTGAGGCGTGCCAGGCTGTTAAAGATGTGTATTGCGAAAAACCGCTTTCACTGGTGATCAACGAGGGCCGCGTCATGGTTGATGCAGCTCGGAAGTATGAACGCGTCGTGCAGACCGGCACAATGCAACGCAGCGGACAGGAATTCAAATTGGCCGTACACCTTGTACAGTCGGGACTGCTGGGCAAAGTGAACTCAGTAAACGTGACACTGCCGGGGCCGAACTGAATCGACCGGGCAGGAAAGCCCGTGGCCGATAGTCCGCCACCTCGCGATTTTGATTTCGACCGCTGGCTGGGCCCGGCGCCTCTGCGACCTTATAACAAAAATCGTGTGCATTACCTGTTTCGTTTTTTCTGGGATTACAGCGGGGGTCAGCAGACGAACTTTGGTGCCCACCATCTTGACATAGCTCAGTGGGATTGGGTATGGATGACAGTGGTCCCGTGAGCGTGGAAGGATTGGCTGTCGTTAACACCGATGGTTGGTATGAAACGCCGGACTCAACCCGGATTACGTACACCTATGCCGATGGCGTTGTCCTGAATTGCCGACAGGTGCCCGGCACAAACAGCAAACAGTTGGGGACAGAGTTCGTCGGCGCAAAAGGAAGTCTGTTTGTTTATCGTGGTGGCTTAATCGCAAATCCGCCTGAGCTCCTGAGGTCGGGCGAAGTGCCGCCAATTGTTAACTCGGAGGCGAATGCGGCTCACGTTAAGGATTTTATTGACTGCATCAAGTCTCGCAGGAAACCGGCTGCCGACATCAACATCGGACACCGCAGCGCCACCGTTTGCCATCTCGGCAATATTGCTGTTCGCACAGGAAAGAAAATCAGCTGGGACCCGAAGACTGAAACGGTCGTAGGTGATGCCGAAGCCGCTAAGTGGCTGACGAAAGAATATCGCAAGCCTTACAGCCTAGTCCTTAAAGCAGCGTAGTTGAATTCGATGAATTTGGTGAAAGACGAAAACCTCCGGTGAATTCCGGTGTTTCTTTGATTGAACGATCAAGCAACCTCAGACCACACGGAGGTTTTCAGGTGAAGAGAAGTCTACGA
>JBDNFN010000367.1:0-13426 GCA_041689795.1 Fuerstiella sp.
ATGAAACCCCCATCAATCCACCCAGCACCATGTGATGTATTCGTAAAGATTCGTTGACAATTACCACTGTGGTCGCCACCAAACGCTGAATGCGACGAGATAGCAGTCGCAGACGCTTTTGCGAAGCACGCATTTGATTGCCCACCGCAATCGGCGACAAAGCAATCAGCTTAGTCAGCGTCACCTGATCGGACCGCATGTCTGTGCCTCGAGATAATTCCAGCAGCAGGGTCTGCCTATCTGCCGATAGCGCGTGCCCCAGCTTTTCCGCGGCTGCCATCCGGCTTCGAAGCTTCGGATCGTCTGTCCCCGTCGTGGCCAGGTCGGCCAGCAAAGAAGCCACGGCCAGCAACCTGGATTCTTCCTGTTCAAGGTTAACCATTAATAGCTGCAGGTTGTCAGAAACCGCCGGATCGTGAAAGTTCATTGGAATACGCCTCCATGGCCTTTGTGTTCAATTCGTTTTGCAGCGACGCCACTTCCTTTATGGAAGCGGGGCCACGATTCAGAAAATCGCCCAGAGAATCCGTTAGTCCAAGGCCGCCGGATTCCGCAAGGTGATCGCCCATGTAAGTGTCGAACATGCCGCCCAGCGTGTCACTTTTGTCTCCGGGAAACAGTCCATCTTCGGAAGCGCTGGAACGCATCTGCTTCAACATCATGGACAACATGACAGATTCAAACTGCTGCAGAACTTTTTCATCCCTTGTCGGAACGTTGCGAAGCGCCGAATTCTTTTGCTTGTCCGCTGCCGCCGCAAGCGCTTCTGCCGTACCTTCTGCCGGGCTAAGTGCAGCAGCAATTATTGATGTAGACATGTCTGTATTCCTTACTTATCTGTGTTTTACTGAAACACCAATTCCGCGTGCAGGTCGCCGGACGCTTTCAGCATCTGAAAAATACTGCTGAGATCCCGAGGAGTAACTCCCAGAGCGTTAAGTGTCGCAGCCAGATCACTAACCGTGACTGTTGCCCCAACGACACTTATGGGGCCACCCTGTTCAGTAACGTCAATTTGAGTTCGCGGCACAACCGTTGTCTCACCATCACTGAATGGAGCTGGCTGTGAAACTTCGGGAGTTTCGGTTGTCGAGACAATTAGGTTGCCATGAGCGATCGCCGCCTGCGTCAGTTTGACGTGACCACCAATAACCACCGTTCCTGTACGTTCGTTGATCACAACTTTGGCGACTGAATCGGGCTGAACCATCAGATTGCCACACGCCGAAACAAACTGATACGGATCGCTGACATTATTGTGTCCCAGTCGCACTCGAACGGACGCCGGGTCAGCGACAAGGGCCGAAAAGGGGAACTCTTTGTTAATCGCGGCAGCAATTCGCTTAGCCGTCTCGTATTCCGGCTGTCTCAGCAAAAGTTGAAATTCGCCCCCACGAAACACGGAGGCCGGTACTTCTCTTTCCACAATGCCACCATTCACGATGCGGCCCGTTGTCGGATGGTTTTTAGTAACGTTTCCCGCCTGTCCACCAAAGCTGCCGCCGTTCGTGGAAACCGGCCCGCCTGCCAAGGCGTACACTTCGCCATCAACGCCAGTCAAAGGCGTTGATATCAGAACTCCACCGTTCAGGCTGGATGCATCGTCAAAAGCGGAAACCGTGACGTCAATTGCCTGGTCAATTTTGGCATGCGGAGGAAGCGTGGCTGTCACCATCACTACCGAGAGGTTATCCGTTTTTTCTTGGGCCTGCTGAATGAATGCCCGCGTTCGCGGATCAGCACGCAGTCCAAGTGATTGCAGCATATTGATGGCGAGCCGTTTGGTGGATTCGCTTTTTCCACCGGTCTTGTTCAGCCCTGTCACAAGTCCGTACCCGGTAAGTTGATTCGGGTGCTCGCCCGACAGGGTCGTTATGTCTTTAATTCGAACCATCAGGCCCGAATGCCGATCATCGTTAGCGGCAACAGTTGCAAACATCAATGTCAACAGCAGGCAGACGCAGAAGCTTTGAATCAAACTTCGCCTAACGAAAGAAGCGCAGGTTCTTCTGTTATCTGTTTGAATGGAAGCAATTTGCGACATCTTTGATTCAATCTGTGGGGAGTTCTCTGCCACTCTGTTTCTTCAGTCCAACTCGGGCGGAAATGAACGCGCGCCACTAAGTTTCATTATCTTTGGTTTGCTGCCAGAGTTGCTGTGGCGTCAGACCACGACGTTCGCCTTTTCGTTTTTTCAAAACGGCCAGATTTTGTTCACTTTGCGGCCAAGCCACCCCTGACGCGTAAAGCTTTGCCCGGCACCGGCGCCGTCATAGACCGCCGTCATGCCCGAAACGAATTGCGAACTAATCGTGTTGTCTGGACCAATATCAATTGGGCGAACAACTCCGCTGATGTGCAAAGTCCTCTGTTCACCTGAAATCATGATCGAACGCGTTCCATGTAGCATCAGATTGCCGTTTGGCTCGGTCCCCGTCACGGTCACTGTAATTCGGTCCGTGAAACGCTGACTGTTTTGATAATTTGCTGAACCATCAAAAGACCGGTCGCTGGATTTCCCAAAGGTCAGGTCTGCATCTGCTGCGGCTATTCCCAAGCCACCACCCGTCACACCGGAGAAGTTGAACAGTCCGGATGCGTCTGATTTTTTTGCCAGTCCCTTGCCCTCGCGATTCGTCACCTGAGTTGACTCGCTGACAAGAATTGTCAACAGATCGCCTGGCCGTCGTGCTCGAGAATCATCCACCAGATACGCTCGCTGGGGACATCGCTGCGGCCAGAGCGAATCAGCCGAAGCACTGGACCAGCCCGCTGCCTGAGCGACGGCGGCCAGCAAGGCAACCGTCTTGATTTTCTTCAGCATGATTAAATACTTTCGCTTAGAAACAGGCACCACACGATCAATTGATCAGGTGGCTCCAACACGGATTCATGTCTGTGTTTCGATGTAAGCTCTAATGCCGTTTTAAAGGAACAGCCTTCGATCAGATTCGGATTTCTACCTGTCCGGGGCCAATAATTCGCCCCGAGCGGATACTTGCCGAATCTACGTTCTTAAATTGCACGATGTCACCGACACGCCCTGACTGCAGTGCCTGTGCCGTCCTGAGTTTTACTCTCAGACGTCCCTTTATGGCGACAACTTCAATGGTGTCTCGTGCGTTCACTACAATCGGACTTATCGTCAACGGTGTACTTTTCAGATCGCTTAGCGAAATTAGTTCGCCAGCTTTCATGTCTCTTTTTGACACCCGGTTTTCAAGGTCTTCGACAGTCGGTTCGTCGATCAATGTTTCTACAAATCTCGATTCCAGTCGTATATTGCTGTCACTCACACGTTGTTCGCGCTGCAGCGAAACCAACGTCACGGCAACTGTTTGCCGCTTCAGCACTTCAAAGCGAGTCGGGCGGACTGCCACCAGTTCGTCATCCTTCCACAAGCGAACCATCGTCGAAACCTGGCCAATCCGATCACCTGCCGGCATCGCAACTTCCACACGAAGTCCAGTCTGACTGCGTGCCGCTGACGGCAGCGAGGCGACAAAGGGAGCAGTCAAACACACTCGAAGATCCTCCGCTGGAATGGACAGTGCCTTCTGAAAAGCCAGCATCGCAACTTCCTGAACTTCTCTGTCACTTAACAGAACGGGCTCTGTCAGTTCCAGGCGGCATTCATCGCCACCAGTCACTTCGAACTGGTCCTGCCGGAAGCCGGCCAGTCTTAAACGGATCTCAATGAAAGACGGAGATACCGTAGCCGTTATTTGCCCCGGCTTTAGCAAAGCAACATCAACGACTGCCAGCCGAGCTCTAAGATTTCCATCGTCCGTAATTATGTCAGCAACGCTGCCAAGGCTGACAGCGTTTTCTGAAACTGACACCTGATCCGGCATTACGATTCTGGCAAAACTGTCGCCCGCAAAGGGGGCGACGCCGAAAGCCAGCGAAGGCACGGTCAGCAGCAAGCTGAAGAAAGTGAGTGTGCGAAAGATCATATTACTACCTGACAATGTCGACGGATGTGGACAGCATTTCATCGCCCGCTCGGATCGCTCGGGAATTGATTTCATACGCACGCTGGGCTGAAATCAACGAGATCAGTTCTGTCACAACTTCCACGTTCGAGTTCTCTAAAAAGCTTTGCCTTAGGCTCCCGACTCCAATATCGCCGGGAGTTCCCTGCACCGGGTCACCGGAGGCAGCGGTCTTGGCAAACATGTTTCCACCTTCGCTGGACAGACCTGCCGGGTTCCGAAATGTGATCAGCTGAATCGTGCCCAGTTCCTGAGGCGCAGTGTCGCTTCCGGACTGAATGCCCTGCACAACTCCAGTCGTGCTGATGGTGATTTTGGAAATGTCGACTTCTGGCGGAATCGTAACCGCCGGCTCCAATAATATTCCGTCTCCGTTTACGAGTTGTCCGGTGGCATCAATCTTCAAACTCCCGGCTCGCGAGTACCTGAGTTCGCCGTTAGGCAGTTTCATCTGAAAGAAGCCATCGCCTTCGATGGCAATATCCAACGGGTTTCCGGTTTGCTCGATATTGCCCTGATTAAAGTGCTTGGTCGTACCAACAACCCTGACGCCGTTTCCGACCTGCAGTCCCGTGGGTGACACCTGCTGCCCGGATGCGATGGTTCCAGGCTGACGAATTGTGTTGTAGACAAGGTCTGCAAAGTCCACGCGACTTCGGCGGAACCCCGTTGTATTGACGTTCGCCAGATTATTTGCGGTGTTGTCAATCATCAGTTCCTGTGCCTTCATTCCTGTGGCACTTGTGTATAGAGCTCGCAGCATTCTTAACCGTCCTTGGTTGTTTAATTAAAACGCTAAGTCGTGTTACAGATCTATTCGATTGCGAATTGCGGTATCAATGGCTGTTAATGTTTTCTGAGCCGCTTCGTACTGACGTGAAGCGACCAGCAGGTTTACCAACTCAGACACCGCCGTTACGTTGGCCGCTTCCAGAAAGCCCTGAGTCACCTTCACTTCTGTGTCCCGAATCCCAGCCGCATCTGATCCGGCATACAACGTTTCTCCCATTTCCGTCAGCGCCTGCGGATTCTGCGCGACAACAATTTTTAGTTGTCCCACGGAAGTCGCTCCCGCAAAGATCTGGCCATCGTGTGAAACCGTAATCGCTTCTGCAGATACGTTGTCCGCTACAGTCAGCTTGCCAGCATTGCCCTGCAATGGCAGGCCATCGACGCTGACAATCTCGCCCTGTGTGTTAATGTGAAATCCGCCGTTTCGAGTATAAAGCGGTCCCTGAGGGCCTTCGACAACAAAAAAGCCATCACCTTCAATAGCAATGTCCAACGGTCGTCCCGTGGCCTGCATGGAGCCAGTCGAAAAATCCGAAACCACGCTAAAAATTTGGGCCGGCCCCTGGTTAGGGGGAATAGCTACATTTGAATCTCCCGCCTGAGCATTCGCAGCAGCCTGCTGTTGTGCAGCTTGGTTGGCATCCAGCACTTTGCTGAATTCTGTCTGTGTAAACACACGGCGCCGGTAACCGGGCATGTGTGCATGAGCAAGATTCTGCGCAGTGACTTCGTGCCGCTTTTCGGCAAGCGCCATTCCCTGAGCAGCGTTGTAAAGTCCTGACAGCATGCAGTGTCCTGAATTGCCGACCCGAAGGCGGGACTGTTGATTTCAAGGCCCACCCTTAAATCGTCCCGGCTGTATCGATCGCAAAGTTTGTGCCAGTCGTATCGCGTATACGGCCTGACGCATCGTTCAACAGTGCATTTGTTCGTCAGATAACCAATCTTTCTGCACAAGCACATCAGCCAGTTTGCCCGAACCGGGTGGTAACCCCCGGAAACATCTTCCCTGAAGCGGATCGCTGTTTTCCGCAGTCAGCGAGTCTGCTCCGGGCAATATCCCGTAGTGCGTGTTTCCACGCAAACTGCCAGTTTGTACTCAAACCGGCAGGCGTCCCCTCACATGCCGACCGATCCCACGCCCGCAAAACTTACCTAACCGTTACAACAGTTAAGCCTGCCATGACCAGAGTCGATGTTGCTATCAGATAGTCTCGCAGCGATCAGGTACTCTGTCGCTGTTCGCAATCTACAAACGTCATCATGGCTGAACAGGATCATGTCTGAACCAGGTCAACAATCAAATGAAGGCGGAAAGGCTCCGGCAGAAAAGCGGAGTCTGATTCCATGGATTCTGGTGGGCATAATTTCGGCCGGCCTTGGCGGAGCAGTGCCCATGTTTATGCCCACGGAAACCGCTGAGGAGGAACCGGCTCCGAAGCCCATGTTTGAACTTCCGACTCCGGAAAATACCGTCTTCGTGCCGTTCGCTGATGAAGACGTCAAAGATGATCAAATTGTTGTCAACCTGAACGAGGGCAACCTGACTCGATACCTTCGCGTTGTTGTGGAACTACAAGTACCCAAGGAGTTCGAAGTCGAGATTAAGGCCAAGCTGAAAGAAAACCGAGTGCTGCTACGAAGCTGGCTGATCAGTAAAATTTCAGACAAGGACCTGGAAAGTGTGCGTGGAGCGGCCGGACAAAATCGCCTTCGGCGTGAAATTCAGGATCAGTTTAATTCAGTTCTGTTTCCAGACGGCTACGACCGTATTTATGACGTTCTTTTCTATGAATTCGCCGTGCAATGACAGACTCAGAGAGTTTGAAACCATACAACTTCGCCGCACCGGGCCACGTGAGTGGCTCTGTCAATCGCGCGTTGGACACATGGCACAATCAGGCCTGTTCGCTGTTGACGGAAAGCTGGCAAAGCCTGATGGGCGACAGTGTTTCCGTTCAATGCGGAACCGTAAATCTGACATCCTGCAAGTCTGCATTTGATTCCATTGCAGACCCCGGTTATGGCGCCAGCCTGAAACTGGGGCCATCCGGCATGCCATCGCTGGTGACGTTTTCCGGACGACTGGTCTGCTCGCTGGTGGAAGGACTGCTCGGCAGCCAGGGCGAGGACTGGTCAGAGTACAAGCCCCTTACAACCGTCGAATCATCCATGCTGGAATTACTGTTTGGTGAAGTCAGTCGAGCCATCGCCATGAGCTGGCCCGAAGTGGAACCGCTGAAAAGTGAGCTGGAATCCTGCGTCTTTCGCCCCAATCGATCTCGCATATTTGCTCCCGATGAGCTGATGATGCGGCGCCAGATCGAAATCACTACGTCATTTGGAACAGACACCGCCTGGTGGCTGCTGCCTCAGATCGGACTGGCTGAACTTGGTATCTCAGACACTGGGCTGACGGAAGCCGTCGATGTAACGCCCGATCTGCGTCTGCGAGAAATCGCGAAGCTGCTGCCCGTCGAGATTGTTGTGCGACTGGGACACACAAAAGTCACTCTGTCGGAAATGAACCAGTTGGAAATTGGCGATTTTCTGGTACTCGATCAGGCATTGTCGCAACCGGTTGAAGCCGTGCTTGACGGAGAACTGCAATGGCTGGGAATGCCATGTCGCATTGGCCGACGTCAGGGTATTGAAATCATCGCATCTAACGAACGGCAGGGGGGAATATGAGCGATTCATCTTCTGCAGCAAACAGTGCTGAGGGAAAGTCTCAGGCCTATGCTCCCGCTGAAAATATCAGCGCGGCGGCCAATCAGGTTGGAGTACAGGAAGCAAATCCGGTGGAATTCCCAGAAGCTCAGGCGCGTTCGTCAAATCAAACTTTGTCATTGGACCGCTTCGCCGACGTACAGGTGGAACTGTCCGTTGAGATCGGTCGAGTGTCCATGCCGATCGGTGAACTGCTGAAACTTGGACAGGGCGCGGTCGTGAAGCTTGATCGTGAAATCGTGGCTCCGGTTAACGTGATGGCTCAGGGAGTTCTCATCGCCAGCGGAGAAGTGGTGGTTATCGACGATCGCTACGCCATTCGCATTACATCCATCTTCGGGCCAAAAAACCAGGCCGCTTTCGGATCACAGGGGACGTAATGAAATCGTCTCGCGTAGACCGCCGTGCAATACTTGCAGTGGCACTGATCATCACCACTGCGTTAGACAGCAACAATGCTTTCGGTGCGGTTGGCGAGGAACATCTGCCAACCGCAGATTCCGTCAGCGCCGGCGTTACCGCAACAAAACCACAGATAACAAAACCACAGCTGACGAATCCACCGGTAATTAGATCCGCTATAACTGAAAGCACAGCAGCGACAGTCCCTTTTATTGATCTGACCAATCCCGTGTCGACTCCCGAACCATCCATGGATGGTGGAATCAACAAAGACGCACTGATCAATTTCGGAATCTGGATGATTGTCATCATGTGCCTGTGCGGATTGACCGTGCTGGGACTGCGAACCATGAATGTCAGAACCATGAAGGCCAGCAACTCGGTTGGAAATTCGCGCATCGTCGACACGCTGAATCTGGGCAAACATCGTCTTGTGCAGTTGATTGAAATTGGTGGCCGCAGTGTGCTGGTGGCATCTGATGCCGGTGGTATTCGTTCTGTCGTCCCGATGGTCGACCAGTTTTCTGATGCGTTGTTCGATGATGGTACTCCGGTGTCACCGGAACAGCAGCCATCTTTCCGCGACTATTCGCCACAGGATCGGTAGCGCAGCGACCATGATGGAAGGTACAGAAACAATTCAGCGCGTGCTGGAATCCGAAGGGATGCAGGAACTTTCGCCGCAACTGAAAGTCGCCCTGTTTCTTGGCGGCATGGCCTTTATTTCGTCGGCGCTCGTCACAATGACGGCGTTTACACGTATCGTGATTGTGCTGTCCTTCGTTCGCCGAGCACTCGCGACTCAGGAAATTCCGCCGACTCAGGTCATCATTGGCCTGTCGATGTTTCTGACATTTTTCGTGATGGGACCCACGGTCTCCACCATCGAAAAAGATGCCCTGGCTCCGTACATGGAAGACAGCATCACCGGAGCTCAGGCCGTTGACATCGCCAGTTCTGCTCTACAGGATTTCATGTTAAGACAAACCCGAAAACGTGACATTGCGCTGTTTGCCGGCATGGCGAAAATTACTTCCATTTCAACGCCGCAGGATACGCCCATGCGAGTTCTGATTCCGGCCTACGTCATCAGCGAACTCAAGACAGCCTTCATTATGGGCTTCTGTATTTACATTCCATTCATTCTGATCGACCTTGTCGTATCTATCATTCTAATGTCGCTGGGCATGATGATGATGCCTCCAATGGTAATTTCCACTCCCTTCAAGCTGCTGCTGTTTGTAGTTGTAGACGGGTGGGTGCTGATTGCTCAGGCACTCAGTATGAGCTTCCGCTGACTACGCTATCTGCCCCTTTATGAAACAAGTCCCGCTTAGAAACGCCTGCTCGCACCCCCATGGCTGACGCACCCAAACAACTTGCACCCGAACGAAGCCTGCTGCAAAACAGCGAGAGCCTGCTGTCGTTTGGCATGTTGGGCGGACTGATTGTGATGCTGGTACCTCTGCCGCCAGCATTACTCGATGCATTGCTGGCGACAAATCTGGGTCTGACATTTCTTCTTCTGCTTGTGACTCTCAGCACAAAGCGGGCATTGGAACTTTCTGTCTTTCCATCGATACTACTGTTGCTCACGCTGTTTCGGCTGTCGTTAAATGTCGCAACAACGCGGCTGATTCTGCTGGATGGCGACGCAGGGCTGATTGTTACCGCCTTCGGAAACTATGTCGTCGGCGGACAACTGGTTGTCGGTCTGGTTATCTTTCTGATTCTGATTACCATCCAGTTTATGGTCATCACGAAAGGTGCCGGACGAATCTCGGAAGTCGCCGCCAGGTTTACTCTGGATGCCATGCCCGGCAAGCAAATGGCCATCGACGCAGAACTCAGCGCCGGTTCAATCACCGACGTCGAAGCTCGTAAGCGAAGAACCGAGCTGTCTCGTGAAACCGAGTTCTACGGAGCCATGGATGGGGCCAGCAAGTTTGTGCGAGGCGATTCCGTTGCCGGACTAATCATCACGGCCGTCAATCTGCTTGGTGGAGTTGTGATTGGCCTCATGCACGGGCTGTCCTTCGCAGACTCAGTCACGACTTATTCAATTCTCACGGTCGGCGACGGCCTGGTATCGCAGATTCCCGCACTGGTTATTGCGACTACCGCAGGTGTTCTGGTCACGAAGACGACTTCAGAACACAGCCTCGGCGATGAAATTCAGAGCCAGATGCTGCGTCGAAATCAACCGATCTACATTGGTGCCGGCGTTCTGGGTGTGATGGCGTTGGTTCCCGGATTACCGAAGCTGCCATTCTTCGGTGTTGCTGCCGGCCTGCTGTTGCTGTTGAATCGAGAAGACCCGACGGCTGAACAGGAAGAAACGACCGGTGCCGCTCCCGACGAAGGTCTCGTTGCTGCCGCGTCAGAATCTGATCAGATCGACGAATTCCTGCTGGCAGATCGAGCCGTTCTGGAAGTCGGCGCTCAACTGGTGCCATCCATCAAATCAGGTGCCACAAAGGGACTTGCTGATCGAATCACGGCATTGCGAAAAGAACTTTCCCGAGCCAACGGTGTCTGGATTCCACCCGTCCGAGTCAACAGCAACTTACTGCTGCAGCCCGATGAATACCGCATTATTGTGGCTGGCCGCACGGTCGCTTCGTCTGAAGTTCTAAAAGATCATCTGCTGGCGATTCTGCCCGATCATCAAAACGTTTCCGTTCCCGGTGTGAACACTCAGGAACCATCATTCGGGCTCGCCGCTCGCTGGGTTATTGAAGCTGATCGCCGCATTGCGGAAGTTCAGGGCTGCACGGTAGTCGATCCGCTTAGTGTGCTGATCACTCATCTGGGTGAGGTTCTGAAAAAGCACTCGCACGAATTGCTAACCCTGGAATCGCTGAAACAAATGTTGAAGCGAGTCGAACAGTTCGCTCCAACAGTCATCGAAGAAATTCGCCCCGACACACTAAGAATGGGCACTTTGCATCAGGTGCTTGTTCAACTTGCAGAAGATCGAATCCCTCTCAACGACCTGGCACTCATTCTGGAATCCATCGTCAATCATTCCGCAACCATACAGGACATAAACGGGCTTACAGACAAAGTACGTACCGATCTTGGCAGACTGGTGTGCGAACGATTTCGGAATCCGGAAGGCATGCTGCAAGTCATTACACTGGCACCACAACTTGACAACCAACTTCGCCAGTCCCTGCACGATGGTCAGCTGGCGATTGGCCCCGGTCCGCTCGGCAATCTAATTCAGGGCGTGGCCATCGCATGGAAAGACTGCCATCGCAAACAGCAATCTGCCGCTCTGTTAGTCGATCGAGCTCTACGTCGGCCATTGAAACAGGTATTGGCCAGATCTGTCGCTGACCTGGGAATCATCGGATATCAGGAAGTGCCCTTTGACATGATCATCGATTCCGTTTCATTGATTCAACACGAATCAGTCTTTCCCAATCGACCGGCCGAAGCTGCCAATGCCGGATCAGCCAATAAACCTCAGCGAATGTCCGCCTAATTCGCCGACACCACCGATACGGCTTTTTTGAATCACAATAGACTGACAGCGAAAGACGATTTTTGTCGAGCTCTTCTGCAAAGCTGACTGAACGAACACTGGTTACAGGAGTTGGACTTGTGATGACCTGCGCCATCTTTTTGGTGTGCGCATTTCGTCAGGTCGGCCTGTCAACCAGCTGTATCCGCGCAGTTGTCTGTGGTCTGCTGTGTGCAACAATTGTTCGCATCATGATCAGAACCATCGTAGCGTCTTCAGATCAGGACGATTAAGAATCATGCTTAGTGCTCACGAACTCCACTTTAAACCAGCTTCTCGTTTTCATGCAGCAGAATCCGAAAGCTGACTCATTTCTCCGAAGCCCTGCGACTTAGAACGTTGTAGGAAATGGAGTAGCGAAACTCGTCAAGACTTTCCGCCGGTGAAACCATGGCACAGGGCCGAAAGTCTTGACGAATTTCGCCATTAGTGACCGCCCCTTGCCCCAACAACCCAACGACTGCCTGAGTCACGAGATCAAGCCTTAGTAACTCAGTCAAATACTTACGATACACCAACTTGAACGGAATTCGTCCACAAATTCCAATGAGTGGAACTTCGATCGGCCTGAAACTTTACACAGCCAGCTGACGCGTTATCAGGATTAGGTGCCCATCATGCCAGTCGTCAAAAAACATTCTGCCAACCTGCACTCCGGTGCGTCTGTTCGAGTTCCCGACTTTCCATCCGGAGGACAGCCAAATGCAGTTCGGGGAACGTCAAAAACCGATGCGGCCCATACACACGGCGACGCCAAACTGGATGTCGTCCGCAATGCAAGTGGTGAGATCATCCAAATCAAAGTCCGCTGCGCCTGCGGCGCCGTGACAAATCTGGACTGTGAATATTCTTCTTAACTCTGCACTGCCACACCTGAAAAGATTCTTATACTTCAAGCCGGTTAGCCCTCATGAATACCACACACCGAATCTTGCTCTTCATCGTGGCAACCAGCCTGTTTTCACTGCCTGGTTGCTCGCTGCTGCACAAAAAGCCCGAGAAGTGCTGTAGCCAGTGCCACCGAGATTGCGGCAGCGAAGTGGCTTTGAAACCCATCATTAAAAACGAATTCGTCTGTGACGACTGCAAGTATTTGCAAAGGCCCGACTCAGTATCCGGACTGCAGAACACTCCATCTGCAAACGCGACATTACCGCCCGTGGCCGGCGGGTGGGGCGGAACAGGACCCGATGATCGACTCGACATGCTCATGATGCAGGTTGCTCAAATGGAAGAGCAACGTCAGGCAGACGATCATTCACTTAAGACTCTTTCACGGTCAATGGAATCCATGAATCAGGAACTAGGCACTTTGTCAGTGGAAGTTCAGTACTGGAAAAGCGAAGTGCAACGAGTCGAAGGCGCAACCATCGCCCAACAGAAATCTGACCTCGAATCCATCGAAACTCTCAGCAAACTGGTAGATAAAATCCCCCTCGCCCCTGTCCGCAAATACCGTTAAACACACGGCCGACCATGCCTTGCTACGGAAAGTTGCTCTGCAACTCCTCACCCAAACGGCCCCCACCGGCTAGCGTTAGGCTGGTGTAACTTAACTGTGTACCGCAGCCGCTGGAAATCTGTCTTCCCGCAAACAAGCAACAAATCACCTCATTCCCCAGAAACCAAACGCTCGCTGCCCCGCTGCCCCGCCGTCTCCGGCAGCATTCAATGCAAGCACACAACGCCAATAAGCGAGTTTCGCGATGACTAGGCTCATTTGCTCCCGTCGCATGCTTGTGAATTTACAATTCCAGAACCGCCTCTGACAAAAGTAACGCATCGCCCAAACTGAGTTTCGCGAAGGCACATCTAACCCGACGTGAAGATCACGAGCCTAGTGCGTCGTCAAGTCTTAATAATGGGGTAGAGCCGCTTCAGTTTTTGTCGCGCGTTTTCGATCTCGACGCGCCAGTCGACGCCACGCTGTTTGATGGTGGTTTTTTCTGACCAAGCTTTGATTTCGGTTTGCAGAAGA
>JBDNFN010000368.1:0-28236 GCA_041689795.1 Fuerstiella sp.
CCTTACTGGCCGCCGACGCCATGTTTTCGGTTTCGTTCGGATCCACCTGGTAATCGTAAAGCTCTGTAGCTGCAACATCGCCACTACTAAACTGCCGCCATTCGGTATACCGGTACCGATCAGTGCGCAGAGAAACGCCCATGAAGTCCGGCTGGGTGTTGTAATATGCGGGCCGAGGATGCTGAGTATACGACGCTGATTTCAAGGATACCGTCGGCTGGCTCAGAATAGGAACCAGGCTGACTCCATCAAGTCGACCTGGCGGAACAAGGCCACAGAGTTCTGCCAACGTTGGATAAAGATCCACAAGTTCAACCAGTGAATCGGTTCCACACCCCGCATGTTTACATTCAGGAACGGCGATGATCAGTGGAACTCGCGCATCGCGTTCAAAGTTTGACGTCTTACACCACAACGAATTTTCCCCAAGATGAAACCCGTGGTCCGACCAGAATACAATCACCGTATTACGTGACAGGTTCTGTCGATCAAGTTCATCCAGAACCTTGCCAAGCTGCACGTCAAGAAAACTAATGCCCGCCAGATAACCGTGCCGCAGTTCGCGAATATCGTCGACGCTAAGTCCGTCTTTGCCAGCCGCACCCATGATTTCTCGATTGTCATGCAAAGCCACTTCAGGAACTCCTTCTGTGGGCTCAGGGTGAATGGGCATGGCAATGTTTTTGCGATCATACAAACCCCAATATTTCGCCGGCGGATTGAACGGCAAATGCGGCTTCCAAAACCCAACGGCAAGAAAAAACGCTTTGCCATCTTCGCCTCGCTCCTTCAGCGCTTCAACTGCAAAGTCGGCCGCTCTGCCATCAAAGTACGCATTGTCAGGAACGTCCAGCCGCATGCATCGTGGAGCTGTCGCCGTGTCGGGCGGCAACTCACTATGGACCAGAGGCATATCATCGTCGTGTCGAGCGTAGTGCAAGACTGCAGGTACGCTCCATGATTGGGCATCGCCTTTGTCGACTGTTCGCCAATTATGAAAAATCTTGCCAATGCCCTGAGTAAAATAGCCATGCTGTTTGAACAGTTGCGGCAACGTGACAACGTTCGGATCCGCTTCGCGAAGGCCCTTCGTCAGATTCCAGATGCCCAGCGAATCCGGTCGACGACCACACAACAACGATGCTCTGGAAGGGTTGCACAAAGCCTGTTGGCAGTAGGCCCGATCGAAGCGAACTCCACGACTCGCCAAACGATCGATGTTTGGAGTGATCGCTTCCGGATGGCCATAGCAGCCAGCGTCATTTCGCATATCGTCAACAGCGATGAACAGCACATTCATCCGCTCTTCAGCAGCAGACAGGTCAGAAGAAAACTCGGCAACCGTCAGCGCAATCAATATTGAATAGATCCTCAATGGTCAGCTTTCGGTTTATTGAGTATTCCGTGGCGACAACTTCAATCGTTTATTGGCAAGTGCTCAGCATTCGCCTGGTTCCGTCAATTGCCGACGCGTCGAATAATTGTGAGTTTCCACGTTCCCATGCATACTTGTTTGAAAAATGTTCTAATACATCCTGCTCAATCCATCCGCTATTTCACGTGAGAATCACATGAACATTGTTCGACAGTACCAGACTTATCCTGTTGCGCTACTGGCTATCGCCTTTCTGAATCAGACCATCGCTCAGGATTTGCCACGCGCCTCCATCAATGGATCCGGTTCAGGCTGGGTTGCTTTAGGCGAGACAGACTTTACGCAGGTCAACAGTGCGGACGACACATGGAGCTTCAAAGATAGTGAGATCCACTGTACGGGGCAACCCGTCAGCGTCATGCGATCGACTAAACAGTACACCAACTTTGAACTGGTCTGCGAATGGCGTCATCTGAAGTCAGCGGGGAATTCGGGAATTTTCGTTTGGACAATCCCGGAGTCTTTAGAACGACTTAAGGGCCCCGGCCTGCCACACGGGATTGAAGTCCAGGTTTTGGATCTCGGCTACAAAGAACAGTACGAACAGGGTGGCAAAAAAGCAGATTGGTTTACCTGCCATGGCGACGTCTTCCCGGTTGGCGAATCAAAGATGACCCCGTTTGCTCCTGTTGCACCAAATGGAAGTCGCAGCTTTCCCTCAAAGGAACTCAGCAAAGGCGTGGGAGAATGGAACCACTATTACATTCGGGCGATCAATGGCGAAATCCGCTTGTGGGTTAACGGCGAGGAAGTGTCTGGCGGAACAAACTGCAGCCCGGCGTCTGGCTTTCTGTGTCTGGAATCAGAAGGTTCACCGGTTGAGTTTCGTGGCCTGAAGATTCGCCAACTGCCATAGCGATGTCGAACACTTCCGCCGTTCAATTGTTTCCATCGCGACTTCCGAGCAAACACCAACTGCAGCGTTGTTAGACAATGCCGAACGCGCAAAAATGCAACAACAGTTCTTAATTCGCCGTGACGGCAAACAGGACAGCCACCGTCAGCTTTTCCGGAATTACCTGACTAAATGGAGTGATAGCCCAGCACCGCGAAACGCAGTAATGATTCCGATACGACTGGCATGATTAATGTATAAGACTGCCGACGAGGGCGTGGCTGTTGCGTTCGTAATTTGTTTTTTGTTTCAAGGATATTGGGCTAATGGGTCTTATTAAAGAGTTCAAAGAGTTTGCCATGAAGGGCAATGTTGTCGACATGGCAGTCGGCATCATTATCGGAGCGGCATTCGGAAAGATCGTAAGCTCGCTCGTTAGTGACGTGATCATGCCACCGATTGGTAAACTGGTTGGAGGGGTGAATTTTTCTGACCTGAAGCACTCTCTTGGAGAAACGGTTAAAAAGGTAGAAGTTAACGGTGAAATGACCGAAGTGGTTAACGAAGTGTTTATCAACTACGGGGCGTTCGTCCAAACCGTGTTTGACTTCCTGATCGTAGCTGCCGCCGTTTTTGCCATGATCAAAATCATGAACAAAGCCCAGTCGCTTGCTGCGAAAAAGGAAGAAGCCCAACCTTCAGCACCAGCTGCACCTCAGGAAGACATACAGTTGCTTCGGGAAATTCGCGACGCGCTCACAAAGTAATTGGCAACGTGCCTGCTGGACGGCAGAATCATCGAAGATGTCCCGCCTTAGATAAATAAAAACAGCCCCGGACTCTTATCGAGTCCGGGGCTGTTTGGTTTGCATGCTTTGACATTTCCCATGACCCGGTTCGTTAGCCAGCTTTGTCTTTTGAAACAAAGTCCTGTGCGTTGGGAACATGAATATCCAACTGCGGAAATGGAATTCGAATGCCCGCAGCGTCCAGGTGATTTTTCACAGCTTCCGTAAGTGCTTCATTAACCGGCCAGAAGTTTTCGGCCTTTGTCCAGGAACGCACGGTCCAACTGACACTGAATTCACCGAAAGTACCGAGTGCAACCTGAAAGCCTCGGCCGTCTCCACTGACAAGGCAACTTTGCAGCGACTCTGCCGCACACTCAAGTACCGTTCGCGTGTGACGAATGTCCGCGCTGTATTCGCAGACAACCGAAACATCAACGCGCCGATGTTTGTGGTGTGACGTATTTTCGATGGTTCCAGCGGTGATAGCAGAATTAGGGATAATAATTCTGCGGTTATCCGGTGTGTCCAGCGTGGTTGCAAACAAATCAATTTCGTTGACCTTGGCTTTTACTGCGGCCGCCAGAATAACGTCACCTACCTTGAACGGGCGGAAGACCATCAACATAATGCCCGCCGCAATGTTTCCAAGTGTGCCTTGAAACGCCATGCCTATGGCAAAACCAGCGGACGCAAGAATGGCGGCAAACCTGGAAACCTGGAAACCCAATTTGCCCATGACAGCCATAAGAATGCTGATCATGATGGAGTAATAAACCATCATGCCAACAAACCGCCACAAATTGTCATCGACTCGTTTGCGGATGGGCGCGCTAACCATCCGACCAACAAAAGTAGCGATCATGTAACCAACGATGATCAGCAGCAGCACGCCCAACGCCGGAACCAGATAGTCCTGAAGCAGAGGCCACAATTTTCAAGAATCTGCCTGCTGCAACCCATCCAGGGCGATCTTCACGGCCTGACCAGCCTTGTCAGCAACCTCTTGCACCTGCGCGTCTGGCGTGGTTTCCTGAAAGAAATACATCCCGAACTCCTGAACAAAATCACATCGTGAAATCAATTGCCGGTGCCAACACGCAACAAACAGAAAACGCCCCGGAACACCAACACGCGCTGTCTTTAACGAAACTCTATGCACACCATAAAATCGCGGCCCAGATCAGCTTTGCGTGCGATCCGAACCAGATGCGGAGGAAGGCTGTACTCCAGGTCGAGGCAGTGTTTATTCCTATTTATGCAGATGCGGCCAGCACAAACTGCCGCTGAATGCGCGACGACCAACACAGCGGCCACCATGTAGTCCTGCGTGTTGTACCAGCTGTGATGATTATGCGGCGAAATCTTAATCAAGCGGTCCTCTGTGTCATGCAGTCTGTTCGTTCGCTGGCGATCAATCGTGTTATTCGTCGATTTCTGGGTCGTTCGAATCGGCTTGACTAGCTGTTGAGGAAAACTGCTGCCATGAAAAAACAACTCATCATTACGTGCGTCTGCGTCTGCCTGGCGGCCTCAACGACAAATGACGTCTTTTCGCAACAAACGCAGCGACTGACAGCAAAGATGTTCGGCCAGAAGACCGTGTCTGCATTGCCTCCATCAGATGCAGTGCATGCCGGGATATCGCCGTGGAATCCAGAGCCACCAGATTCTGTTCGACGCGATCAAAGCCCGTTCACATCCCTCATCATCAATCCGGAAATCTGGACGCGCGGCCAGCGCGACAACACAGCGACGCCAGTTGAAGATCAATCACAGTCAGCAACAGTGCCGCAGGAATTGAGCCAACCATATTCGCTGGTCACGCAAACCAGCCCGGAAAACATGATGCCGCCAGCCAGTACCAGTCCATACAGGTTGGCAGGCCCCGGCCATTCGATCCTGCCACGAATGATCATTTTGCAGCTGATCGAACCGATACAGTTGCCGTCTTCGAATGCCGTTTCCGTGTATGAGCAAACTCAATCGCAGGTCTATTTGCAGCCTCAAGACGTCCCAGGTTTTCCGCAACAGTTCATGCAGTCGCAATCTGGTCACGAACAGTACAGCGGCAACCCTGAGTCGTATTCTGCCGGAAGCTGCGACGATACCGGCAGCAGTTGTGGAGTGGCAGCAACGCGATACTGGATACCGAACGAACTGTTGCCGATGATGAAGAATCAGCAGCGAGGCGGTCTCCGGTCTTCCTTCGGCGGCGAATTACGCTATCGGTTCATGAATGAAAGCAATCGACTTCGCCCACCTGGCCCCGGGACAACGAGCTACAATTTGTGGAGGTTCACTCCGTACATTTCGATCACCGCCGCTGAACGAGTAACGTTTTTCACCCAGGGAATTGACGCGTCGGCATTTGGCTACGATGCCCCTTATTCACCCGTTGGAATTGACGTCAATCGGTCTGATCTGCTGAGAGCGTATGCGGAAGTTAAGGTAACCGAGAATCTTTCCTATCGATACGGTCGTCAGTTCCTGAACTATGGATCTCAACGATTGCTTTCACCACTGGCCTGGGGCAACACCTATCGCAACTTCGAAGGGCACAAAGTTCGGTTTGAAGGTGATGACTGGGACGTGGATCTGTTTGCCATGAAAAGCGTTAACGCGACAGCGGGCACTGTGTTTCGCCCAACATCGTTTGACGTTGCAGACCCCGACCAGCAAATGAGCGGTGTCTACAGTTCATATAAAGGTCTTGAAAACAACACGGTCGATCTCTATTGGTTATGGCTGGAAAACAAAAATGACGCCCCAACTCGGCAGAATGGAAATCGTCACACGCTGGGAATTCGTTGGGCAGGAAAACAACCTGTCGGTAACGGCCAACAGGCTAACGGAACCTGGGCATGGGACCTTGAAGGCGCCTACCAGTTTGGGAAAGACGACTTTGGTACAGCAACAGATCTCAATGTAAACGCCGGCTTTATGGCAATGGAAGGCGGCTACACGGCCAACGCCTCGCCGTGGTCGCCATCGTTAACCAGCATCTTCTATTGGGGGTCTGGTGACAAAGATCCGAATGACGGACAGAACAACACTGTTTCCACGCTCTACCCTTTGGGCCATAGCTACTGGGGACTGATTGACAATCTGAACGGCCAAAACCTAGTCGATTACGGAATCCGAAGCGCTGTTCGTCCGACTGACCGGCTAACGTTTTCGACGACACTGCACTGGTTTGATCGAGCGTCTTCAAACGATTCCGTCTACAACATCAGCGGAGCCTCCTTTGCGACCGGAGTTCCTGGCCAAAACATCGGAACAGAAACAGACTTTGTCGGAACCTGGGACGTGTCCAAGGCATTTCAGGTGCAGGTGGGATATTCGTGGTTCGGCTACGGGGCCGCCATCGACAACAGCAGTCCCCGGGATGACGCTGAACAGAGTTGGGTGATGACCAGCCTGCAATTTTGAAATTCACTTCCTCGCAGGGCGCACATAGAACTCCCGCCGTCGATCCCGATTTGCGATTTCTGCCTGACATTTCGTCGGATGCGTTCTTTATAATGTAAATTAACTGCGCCGCAGACAAGTACGTCAAAACCCCATCAATGCCAGGACTTGTAATGAATCAGCCAACTGGAAATCGTCGACAGGTTCTACGCGGAGCAGGGGCCATGATGGCATTACCACTGCTGGAATCGACATGGCAGACGGCAGCGGCCAGTCAGCCTGATGGAACAATCCCTAAACGACTCGGAATTTTCTACTTCGGCACCGGCATGAACATGCGGGAATTTGAACCGCAGGATGAGGGACGCGATTATAACCTATCGCCCACTCTGCAGGTTCTTGAAAAGCACAGGGACGATTTCACGGTTCTGTCCGGAACGTTTCTGCAGCATGGCGGTGGTCACGATGGAGACTATACGTTTTCAACCGGAGTCAAAGCCAGAGACGAAGGCACCATCAAAAATTCCGTTTCAATGGACCAGATTGCTGCCGAATCGTTTGGCCGTGAGACCAGATTTCCTTCGCTACAAATGTGCCTCCAACGCGGAACCGGTTTCGGCGGAAACCTGCGAACACTTTCATGGAATCGAAACGGGATTCCCCTGGCATCAGAAAATGATCCGCACGTGATGTTCAATCGACTGTTCAAGGTAGACAGCCAGGACGAGCAGGAAATTCGCCGGCAGGGATTTAGACAGCGTCAAAGTATTCTGGACATCGTGATGGAGGACGCCAAACGCCTGAATGGCAACGTCAGCCAGCAGGACCGCGTCAAACTTGACGAATATCTAACAAGTGTTCGAGAAGTGGAACGGCAGCTTGAACGTGACATAGACTGGAGCGTAAAACCCAAGCCAGCGGTCGACACAACTGGAATGAGTAATTTTTCCGATAGCTATCAGGTCAACATGCCAGCGGGACAGTTTCTTTACGACAAGTACGCCAAGATGATGTACGACCTTATCGCTTTGGCAATGGAGACGGATTCAACGCGAGTGGTGAGTTATGTTGTTCGTCAGGAAAGTGCGGGAGGTACCTTTGCTGAATTTGGAGTGTCAAAAGGATTCCATGAACTGACTCATCACGGAAACGATCCCAAAAATCTTGCGGAACTTGCCAAGGTCGACCGCATCTATATGTCGCACTGGAACTACTTTCTTGACCGACTAAAGTCGTTCGGGCAACCGGACGGTTCCAATCTACTGGACCACACGCTGCTTGGGTTTTCCAGTGGGATGGGAATTGGCCACTCAAAAGATCGACTGCCCACTTGTTTGTTTGGAGGCAAAGCGTCAGGCGTTGCTCACCAGGGTCACCTGCGGCTACCGGATCAAACACCGTTATCGCGAGTCTGGCATACGATGCTGGACCGAACAGGAATCGATGCTGGTGGCAGTTTCCAAGACTCCAGCGGAGTCATTGAAGAGCTAATTGCTTAGGCTGGCCACGATAATTCGACGGTCGAGGATTGCCGTTACTTTTATTTTCCGTCCACTAATCAAAACTGCAGAAACAAAAAGGGCGTTCGATTGCTCGAACGCCCTGTCTGTTATCTAAACGCTGAAGCGTTTGGTTATTCTTTCTTCTTTGCTTCTTCGAAGCCTTTATCAAAAGCTTCAGTACCAAAGATCATTGCAATCTGTTCGTCGCCTTTCGCTGTGTCAGTCTTGCCTTTGCACTTGTCGCAACAAAACTTAACCATCACGCCTTCGACCTTGGTCTTTTGATCTTTGTCAATTGCACCACCCGAAAGCGGGCACTTGACCTGTCGATACTGCTTCGTCACGACAAGTTGATGATTCGCTTTGGTGGCGAAGCTGGATGAATCCTTTTCCATCTTGCCTTTGCATGCATCGCAGCAAACGTAGACGTTCGCATTTTTGTACGAAACGATCTTCGCATCAGCGATCTTGATCTCTTTGCCAGCCACCGGGCACTTGACCGTGGTGACTTCTTTTTTCTTTGGTTTTTCGTCTTCAGCGTTGCCTGAAGAAACAACAAACGCTAGCGCAGCAATTGCAGCCAGCAGAGTAAGGAAAGAATTTTTCATTGCAGCGGGACTCCTGTGTAATGTTAACGAACGCCTACTTATCAAATAATAGCGTCAATGGCTGGGTAATCGCAAACCCAACTCTTCCCAAAACTAGTTCGCCAAAAAACTTACTCTGGTTGACCAAGTAAACAGTTTAACGCGGCAAATGCTCGCATGCAGGCATTTGAGGCGGTCGCATCGCAAAACTCAGGCAGCAACAACAACAAAAACACAGTGTCCCAATAAAAAAGCTGACCCGCGTTTCCACAGGTCAGCCATTTACTGAACTTCATCGCACGCATGGAAGGCTGCAGCGTTTTGCGAAATGAAGTAGCAACAGTCGCGTTGAGTTTCGTCCTGTGAAACCACAGGACAAGACCGTAAGTCTTCACGACTTGTGCTACGAGGACTTCCCCTTTTCGTAACTTACTCTAGTTAGTTCGAGCCGTTTGGTTTCCGTTGAGAGCCTCTGAGTAGTCCAGCGTAATGTTGACTAATTCTTTATTGTAGAAGTCCTCAACAAAGATGTCTTTTTCGTCATCGCTGCCGCTGGCCTTTTTCATCGTCTCCTCTTCTTCGTCTCGTTCGCGTTCCAGTTCTTCTTCTTCCAGTCGAAGAACCTGTTCGTTTAAAGAAATTGACTTCCTGTTCTTTCGCTCAACATAACGTGCAATGTTGTTTTGAACCTTCTGAAAGTCACGGTCAGCAACTACTCGGGATTCACTTCTTTTTGCAAGTTGTTGTGTAAGCGTGTCATTGCCGTACGAAGTAAACGGAATGTAGTTAGCACGTTGAATACGATCGAAAGCAAGAGCGTTGTCCAGCGAATCTTCACCGATATCTCTGTGATTCAGGATCGACGGCAGCACGATGTCGGAAACAACACCCTTATTCTGAGTGCTGTCACCATTAACTCGATAGAACTTACTGATGGTCAGCTTCAAAGCCCCGCGATCTTTGCCAAACAGCGAAAGTCGACTGGCGACGTTCATCACGTTTTGCACGGTACCTTTGCCGTGAGTCGTTGTATCTCCAACGACAATGCCTCGATTATAATCTTTGATTGCTCCTGCAAAAATCTCTGAAGCAGATGCAGAAAGACGATTGCAGACAACAACCATCGGCTTGCGCCATGACATGTCCGGGTCTTCGTCGTCGTAAGGAGTCACTCCGTCATTCGGCTCACGAACCTGAACGACTGGTCCTTGGGGAATGAACAACCCGGAAACTTCAATCGCTTCACTCAATGCGCCGCCACCGTTCCAGCGAAGGTCAACGATGACCGCATCTACTCCCTGTTCACTAAATGATCGCAGCACCTTCTTGACGTCCCGGCTGGTGCTCTTGAAGTCACCGCCCTGAGATGCACCTTGAAAGTCACGATAGAAAGATGGAATGTTCAAAATGCCAATCTTCTTCGACCGACCGTCAATCCATGTGCCGGAATCGATAATCTTGCCCTTAACTTCCTGTTCAGTCAGTTTTACCGTCTGACGGGTCATCGTGTAGTCTTCAATGCCACCAGCTTCCGTCTTTACCTGAAGTGTCACTTCAGTTCCCGCCGGGCCTCGAATTTTGTCGACGACTCGAGAGAGTTTCATTTCGACGACATCGATGATCTCTTCTTTGCCTGCGGGGCCATCTGGGTCGACTCCGATAATTTTGTCGCCCTTAACCAACTTGGCGTGCTCTGCCGCAGCGCCACCTTTGATGACTTCTTCAACAACCGTGTAACCATCGTCATACTTCAGTCGAGCACCAATGCCCTGAAGCTGAAGTCGCATGTTGATCTGAAAATCTTCGAGTGTCTGAGGCGACATGTAGCTTGAATGCGGATCAAGACAGTGAGTCATCGACGAAAGATACAGTTCCAGAACCTCGTGACCTTCTGTTTGCTGCATCAGGTTTCGATTGCCCTCATAGCGCTTGTGAAGGCGAACTCGGGCGTCAGCAACCTCTTTGTCGTCCAGCTTAAGAATCAGCAGATCAAATTTAATTCGCTTGCGCCAACGTTCAGCAAGTTCGGTGTCAGTCTGTGCCCAGTCCAGAGCATCCGGGTCCATGACCATTTCTTCGTCGACAGTAAAGTCATGCTCGACGTCAATCAGCTTGTCAATCATCCCAGCGCGTTCTGCCATACGCAGTTGATAAAGATTGAATACCGTGCCGGCAAATGTCACATCCCCAGCGCGAATCTGATCGTCGAGCAGTTTTCCGGAAGCCTCAAACGCGTCGATATCAGACTGCAGGAAGTAAAGCTTTTGAGGATCCCATACGTCCACATAGCGTTTTAGAAGCCGCTCTGAAATCCTGTCGTCAATAGCCGGATGGCTGATGTGACGAGAACTGACCATGTCGGCCACCATTCGCGCCGTTGTGCCGTCGTCTTCGGTCAATCGGGAGGTGTCAGCAGCAATTGCAAACACTGACATCCCGACAACAATTGACGCGGCGAACAGTCTCGTTTTCATATCCGCTTCCCTTTATTTAAGTTTCATGGCGAGTGTAATGCCATGACTTCCAAAATGGCGTAATAACCTAGTCAACAATCCCGCAGACAAATCGTAGACCAGAACCGATTCTGGTCGCAAGGTGTTTGCTGAGTTCAGGATAAAAACAGTCTGAGCTGACAGCGACATTCAGTCAAATGGTAGGCTTCGGAAACCGCCTGACGAGCAATTTCTGCCGTTCGGCGCTTGATTTTCCCTGCGAATATCGATCAACGAAGGGGCAGGGCACCACGCGGACGGGCAATCTGCAGAGATGATAACATCCGGTTTGCTTCATCGCCAAACAGCTCCTCATCTGATTTAGAATGGCTGAACACTATGGAAAACTGTTCACCAGACTTTGCAGAGCATAGAAAATAGTCCCACAGAATAACGTCGCCGGACGCGTCGCCCACTGCCTGAATACGCCGTATTCGCCAGCGTTCGTCGTCTCGGACGGTGCTTTCCGAAATTACGTTTCCTTTGCGTTCCGACACAGATTCTGTGACGTCTGCCAGAAACTCTTTGTCCGGAGTGTGACCATTCGGTGGAACCAGCACTGCACTGGATAGATTGCATTGCGAGATGAGATGACCGTCTCGCAGTTGTCGCATCATCAACACAGAAGGCGTTTCATGAAACAGATGCCATTCGCGACTGTGATGCAATTGCAGCTTTAGCGGTGTCTGCAGAACCAACATTAGCCTGTTGTTGTCGGGAACCTTCGGATCAGGCGTCTTTTCGATCGAAGAAACAGAATTGCTGAGGGCCTGGGTCCAGCGAATATTTGCAGTGACATTCAGGCCGGGGCTGACTGGCCCAGGAATTCGTTTTTCCTTCTGCTGACCAACAAACGACTTGATGTAGCCCTTCTTCGTGTCCAGCCGAAGTTCACCCGAAAAGCTGACATTGGACGCGGAGCCAACGGCCGCACCGCTGATCTTCCCAACCATTGTGATGACAGCCATATCATCCGTTACCGACACCAGAGTGCAGGTTGTGGATTGTTCGATCACAACCTCGACGCCAGTCAGCACCGGAAGCAGCCATGAATCTGTGTTCCACTTGTCGCCAACCTTGACTGCACTTCCCGGCAGGGAACTTCCCAGAACAAGAGGATCAAATGGTAACTGCAGCAGATCCAGCTGTTTTCTGGGGATCAGATAGTCGGGCGAAACCAACAATAATCGGTTGTCCGTTCCAAAGACATGAATCGTGCGATACTCGGGCGTCAGGCTAACGTTCGTGATATGGTCCGGCCCAACTTTTGTGATCGTTGAAGCTTTGGAAAACTCGCGAATCGCACGCAGCGCGTGTGGCCCCGCGTGATCATTCGCAAACTGTCGCTGTTGAAACTTAAACTCACCCAATGACGTCAGCGTTAGCTGTTGATCACCTTCCACACCAGGGATAATGACCTGTCCCTCAATCTGAACCTGATACTCTGTTTCAAACGTCTGTTCGGGGTTAATCGTCGTGTCCAGCTGAACGACGGTTTCTTCCGCTAACGTGACGGACGGATAACCACAGCAGACAGCTATCGCAACAGCAACAGCAACAGCAACCGTTGCTGACCGGGAAAACGCGGCCAACAAGATAGACCTGCGGAAAAAACCTGCGCCAGTTTCGAAGCGTCTTAATGACGCGAAAATGGAGCATTTCCGAAAGGTAGCTGGAATTGGACTGCGGGCCGCCCGCACTGGGTGATTTCGAGACATCGAACGCGATCCTTCGCTCAGAAATAACTGCCTGAGTCACGCAGGATAAACATTCCCTGGATTCCCGTCGATGTCTGATCTGCCTGCAGACAGCCGATTGAGCGGCCGCTGAGGCAAAGATCCTGCCTGATTACTTCATACGATGCTGGCCGATTCTTTTGCAGTCCGGCCAGCCAGTCTCCGTGCGGCAGCACAAATTCCGTTGCAGTCCAGCCCCAGATCAGCAAGCAAATCGTCCCGGTCACCGTGCTCAATAAATTCGTCAGGAATCGCCAGCACTTTCACACGGTCAGCCGTCGCTCCCAGACGATTGGCCGCTTCGAGCACAGCACTGCCAAATCCTCCCATGGCCGTATTTTCTTCGATCGTGATTACAAAGCCGGCAGCGATCGCTTTCTTCACAACATCCTCGTCCAGTGGCTTTATAAAGCGAGCGTTAATAACACCAACGTCCAGGCCTTCTTCCCGCAAAACAGCAGCCGCCTCAACCGCACGCGGCATCATCGTGCCGAAGGCAAGTACGTTGCCATCTTCGCCCCAGCTGATTACTTCGGCCTTGCCAAGAACAACTGGTGCGATTTGTCGCACAACTTTTTCGGCATTCGCTTTTGGATAACGAATTGAGGTGGGTGAATCGCTGGACAGTGAAAATTCAATCATCGGCGCGACATCCAATTCGTCGCCAGGCGCCATTACAACCATGTTAGGGAAGATGCGCATGTACGAATTGTCGAAGACTCCATGATGTGTCGGACCGTCCGGGCCACACAACCCAGCTCGGTCCAGGCAGAATAGCACGGGCAGATTCTGCAGAGCGACTTCCTGAAAGATCTGATCGAAACTGCGTTGCAGGAACGTGCTATAGATATCCACGATAGGCCGCATACCGGATTTCGCCATACCACCAGCAAACGCAACTGCGTGCCCTTCGCAGATACCGGTGTCAAAAAACCGATCCGGATATTCGGCTCGAATCCTTCCAAGATCATTTCCGGCGCACATCGCAGCTGTGAGAACGCAAACACGTTCGTTGTGCTGCATTTTTTCGTGAATCACATCGGCAACGATATTGGTGTATGAGCGACCGCCGCTGCTCTTTAGCGGAACGATTTCGTTGTTTTCGTCTCGGCAAAACGGAGCTGGCGTGTGAAACTTGACAGGGTCTTTCACTGCAGGCTCAAACCCATGACCTTTATCGGTAAAGACATGCAGCAGCACCGGCCCTTTGACGTCCTTCACCATCGCCAAATAGCGTTTTAGCGACTTGATGTCATGCCCGTCCACAGGGCCTATGTAGCGAAAGCCCATTTCTTCAAACAGCATGCCGCCATGGAAGAATGTCTTCAAGGCTTCCTTAAACTGGCCCAGCATGTGTTCAACAGGTTCACCAACAACCGGAACCTTATTCAACAGCCACGACACGTCGCGTTTCATGCCACTGTAAAACGGAGCAACTCGAGCCTTATCCAGATAACTGGCAATGCCACCGACTCGAGGACAGATCCCCATTTTATTGTCGTTCAGAATCACCAACAGGTCTTTGTTCAGACCTGCTGCGTTGTTCATAGCTTCAAACACGATTCCCGATGGCAGCGCACCGTCACCAATAACGGCAACGGACTTGCGGTCTTCTCCATTGAACAAAAGGTCGTCAGCCGTTTTCATACCTAAAACGGTGGACACACTGCTTCCGGCGTGCCCCGTGACAAACAGGTCATATTCGCTTTCGGCTGGGTTGGGGTACCCCATTAAGCCACCGCGGCGACGAATGGAATGGAATTCAGAAAACCGGCCCGTCACCAGTTTGTGCGGATAAACCTGATGTCCGGTATCCCAGATTAATCGATCTTTAGAAAAGTCGAAGACGGAATGCAGGGCGATACACAATTCCACAACGCCAAGATTACTTGCGAAGTGCGCCGCTCGATCCGAAACAATGGTGAGTAAGGCTTCGCGAATTTCGGCGGCCAACGCATTCTGCTGTTGATCATCCAGATCTCGCAGTGGTTTCGCCGACTTCAATTCACTGAGAATCTCAAATGACATCAGTGATCTCTCTCTACTATGAACTGAGCAAGCTGTCTTAAAGCGGCCGTGTTGTCTGGGAATATTTCCAGCGCAACGCAAGCAGCGTCCACCAAAGATTTAGCCTTTTCGCGACTGGCTTCGAGGCCAATCAATGACGGATATGTCAACTTGCCTAATTCGTTATCCCGACCAGTTTCCTTGCCGAGTCTTTCATCACTTCCGGTCACGTCCAACAGATCATCTGCAATCTGGAATGCCAGCCCTGTGCATTGACCGTATTGCCTTAGGCACTGCTTCTGTTCAGCAGTTGCGTTGGCAACTATTGCACCAAGCTCCAAAGCCGCAGTAATAAGGGCCCCGGTTTTCATTCTATGAATTTGAATTAATTGTTCTACGCGGAAATGCGGTTTCACGCTGGCCGGATTTAGTATTTCAGAAATCTCGTCCGGCGAAGAAACCGCCGTGTCACTCGAATCTGAACCCGAAATCTGGCCCAAACTGTGGTCTGAAACAGAAGTCCCCGTTGCGAAAGCTCCTCTTTCGGCTTCCAAATCGAGAATCTGCCCCCCCACCATTCCATGACCACCGGCTGCTGTCGCCAGCGTTTTCAGGCAATCAGCAGTCACTGATGGAACAGTATCGGCACCCGCCAGCGTCTCAAACGCCAGAGTCAACAGAGCATCTCCGGCAAGAATCGCCAGCGCTTCCCCGAACACAACATGGCTGGTGGGAAGACCGCGACGCAGATCGTCGTCGTCCATCGACGGCAAGTCATCGTGAATCAGAGAATACGTGTGAATCATTTCGATCGCACACGCCGCTGGCAATGCCTCCGAGATATTTCCGCCGCAGACCTCAACGGCCATCAGTACCAAAACTGGACGTAGGCGTTTCCCGCCGGCCATCAAACTGTACTCAACGGCATTGCGCAACGACTCAGGCCAATCCAGCCGCTCCAGCTCTTGCTGGAGCGCTGCATCGACATGCGACTTTAAATCGGCGTAATGATGCTGAAACGACTCACGGGACATTGCAATAGTTCGGTCGCAGAGAAGGGCTGGAAGTCGCGAATGGTGACAACGTTACCCGACAAAAACTACCGAATTAACGTTCAAAACCAACGCTTTATGAAACAGCAGCGATTCAAGTCACTCGACAGCTGCAGCAAGACGCGTGGCAATCTGACAGGCATCCAAAAACTGAGGCACGTTTAAGGTCTCATCAACGGTATGAATACCGTGTTGACCACACCCCAGCGTCACAGCGGGAAAGCCGTGAGCCGCCATCCAGTTTGCATCGAGGCCTCCGTCGCACGGACCAGCTTCCGGCACTAATCCAACCGCCTCCACAACAGCTCGGGCAGTTTTTACGCACGCCGAGCTTTCCTTGATATGGAAGGCCTCGTAACGCGTGTCTTCTTCGAAGTGCAGAACGGCCTTTCGGCCCTCTGCATTTTTCAAGAACGCCGCGGCCGACTCAAATGCCTTCCGATATTCCTTCACAATTCGTTTCCGAAATGCTGGCTGATGACTTCTGGCTTCTGCCTCGATACGAACTTCCGGCATAACGACGTTTGTGGCCGCTCCACCGTTAATAACGCCGATGTTACTTGCTCCACGATGACGCCCATCCTGAACAAGCCCGTGCCAGCCATTTTTCTGCAAATCGGCGATCGCCAAACAAGCCACCACGGCCGCGTTCACTCCATTCTCTGGATGAGCGCCCGCATGGCTGGCGATGCCTTCAATTGAAATCGCCAGGTTGGTTGCGCCAACAGCACCAATAATCAGGCTGGCCGGATCGCGTCCGTCCCAGTTAAAGCAAAGTTCTGGCTTACCAAGCTTGTTGGCAGAAATGAACCGAGCACCACGCAGCCCGATTTCTTCCTGCACCGTGAACAACAGGGTCAACGGTGGATGTGGTAATTCCTGCTTCAGAACTTCTGTGATTGCGGTCAATACGACAGCACAACCCGCGCGATTATCTCCGCCAAGCGCTGTGGTTCGTGAGGCCGGATGAATCAGGTCACCTTTGCGAACCGGCTTGCAACCAACAGCTAACGGAACGGTGTCCATATGAGCCATCAGTAATCGGTGTGTTCCTTTCGCTGTCCCCTTGAGACGCACGATCAGATTTCCGGTTTCGCCACCAGCCGGACTGCGTTTATGAGCAGTATCGATACTGATTGCAGACGCTGGCACACCCGCCTTCAGCAGTTCCGCCTGAATCCAGGCAGACACACGAGACTCTTCGCAGCTCTTACCCGGAATTCCAATCAGGTCCATGACCCGCTTAGTTGCCAGCTTGTCGTTAATCGTCTGCATGATGCCTCGCGCCGATAAATCAAAAATGACTTTTCACAGGCCAAGCATAGGTTTTTCAGGCAGAAAATTCACGCCAGCGGCACTGCGGACGCTTGAGCAATTCGTTAGAAACCACTTCCGGGAATGAGGAACAGCTCAGTTCGCTCAGTCAAACGCGTTTGACTAGTCGTCAACGTAGAATCACAAGCGATCAACGCCGAGACTTTGGCATCGCAATTGTCAGAGTATCCAGCTGCTCAGCCGCAGCCTGAACTGTCTGAGCCTTACGTTCAGACTCACTGCCACCAAACGTTTTTGGAGCAGGCTTGGTGACAATGCCACGGTCTATGGCCTTGGACGGACGCACAGTGTTGCGGCCTGCAAGATTCACTTCGGTGTAGGGAGACGAAATTTTGTGGCCTTCTTTGTCCTCAATTTCCACTCGCAACGCACACAACGCTCCATCGTTGCCTTTTTCGACATATGGCAGGAAGACGTTGTACGAGTGGCCAATGGTTCCGTCAGTGCGGTGAACTTCGAACGCAGCGGAACTGAAGTTGAACTGATGAATCGGTGTGGGATCAATTTCGTCAGGGTCAAAATTACTGTACTGATAAATTCGCACGGCCCCATCTACCTTGATCGGTGAAGGCGATCCATGTGCAAAAAACATAATCTGCCCGGCGAACCCGCGACTAGGACGTTCGTCAATTCCTTGTCCCTCCGCAGGCTCCCATAGGCACAGTATTTTCGAAACCGATTTCTGGCCCTTCGCAGCCCGCACCAACGACATTGGCGATGTCAAAACGGTCTTAGATGTTTCCAGAAAGGTTCCGGATGCACAACCAACGGTGCCAACCATGCACGAAGCAAGGATCAATAGTAGAGAGAGTTTCATCATATCATCAGCCGTCTATGAAGACACCGAAACCAGACGATCCATTATTACTCGGAATTCTTCGATCGCATAAACCTGCGAGCCCACGCGGCAGCACCACTGTCATCAGTCTTAGACTTATTGCCAGCCCCATCTCCAGACGAAGTTGCGGAAGCTGTTTCCACCTTGCCTTTGGTGTTTGTCCCCGAAGTCGGAATAATTTCCGGCCCCTGATCTCCAGTGCCAAAAACCGGATTATTGCCCACACTTTTCGCTGCCACATTAAGCTCTCTGCCCTGCAGGTTCGACTTGCCGGATGCTCGAGTCTGAGGAGGTAGAAAAATGTCCGGACTCTGAGGAATTGAATACCCTTCAAGCGGAATTGCAGTGCCGGGCATCATTGGTGGCATCGGTTCGCCCATATACTGATCGAGGTCCGACTGTGGCACACTAAACAGCGGCCCGTGCAGAGCTTCAGCTTCTGATTCAATGAAGTGCATACGTTCCGATTCAACCTGTTTGATCAATTCTGAATCTGCGTCACCGTAGATGATACGCGGCGTTAGAAAGATCAAAAGCTCTCGTCGAGCAGTTGTGGTGCTATCATAGCGGAAAGCAGAACCAACAATTGGCAGGTCACCCAACCACGGCACCTTGCGTTCCAGCGTCTCGTCTGACTTGGTAATCATTCCACCGATGACGATGGTCTGACCGTTAGGTACCGCGACGGCCGTATCAGCGATCGCGGAATCGATGATTACAGACTCCACAACGTTGCCGGTCGTCACGTCTGTGTACACAGGAACTCCGCCCCCAGAAAGAGAACTTTTCTCGGCGTATACATCCATGTAGATGGTATTGTCTGCCGTAACTCGCGGCGTCACTTCAAGAATAATACCAATGTCCTGCTGAGTAATATTCGGAGTCACAAAATTGTCCGTCGTCGTCACTCCGTCAACAATAGGTACCTGCTGTCCAACCTGTATTCGAGCCGTATTGTTATGAGTAGTACGAATCTGCGGACGACTCAAAACCTGCACAGTTCTTCTGGCAGCCAAAGCACGCACAAGAACACTAACGGCATCGGACTGAGCAGAAAACACAAACCCACCAAACCCTAGATCGCTGTTCTGGCGGCCCAAAGAGAAATTGCTGATGCCCTGACTCGCCAAGAGAGAATTATCCGTTCGCCCTGAGTTATTCCCCAACGCAGAAGTCGTGTTATTGAAGTTGAATCCAGGTGTCTCGTTTCTGGACTCGATGTTAGTCGTGGTTGTCTGCGTTCCGTTCTGCAGCGTGTTGGTTGTGGTTGTTGTCACAATGTCAGCGACCGATGACAGAATACTTCGAGAGAACAGCGTTGGATCCTGGAAGCCCAGCTCGATTCCGAATTCGTCTGTGTTTTCCAGCTGAACTTCGACAATCAAAGCCTGAATGATTACCTGAGGAGGGTTTGCATCCAGCTCGGTGATGATCTGACTGATTTGACTGAAGTACTCTGGCGACGCACTCACGATCAACGAATTACTGTTGTCGTCTGCGGCAACAATCACTTCCTGGCGGATGCGTTCAATGTTACTGATCAGATCTGTATCTTGCAGAGCCTGCTTCTCAGCAAGAAAAGCATTGACAGCATCTGCAACAACACTGGCCGCCACATTCCGCATCGGAACAACTGTCGTGGTTCGCTGTCGCGATTCTGTCGTATCAAGCCTAAGCAGAATTGCTTCAACAACAGACAACGATTCTGCACTTCCCACGGCCAGCACAGTATTCGTGCGAGTGTCCGCAGAAAATTGAATGGGGATCAGACTGCTGGCAGCGTCTTCCGCACCGGCAATTTGAATGCCCAGTTGGTCTGCCTGATTTTGATTTTCAAACAGCGAAGTCAGCAACTCCACCGATTGTACAGCGTCAGCATTTCTCAAAGCAAACACTTTGATTTCAGCGATCGCCGTTGGCGGCAGGTCGAGCTGTCGAGCCAGAGCCAACAGCAAAGGCATGCTGGCTTCCGGTGCCGAAATCACAAGACTGTTCAAACGTGGGTCCGCACTTACTCGAACGTCAACAAGTATTCCAGAGCGAATCAGTTCGCGTCCGTTGCCCGTTGCGGTTAGAAACTCAAGAGCAACCGACTTGCTGCCCTGAAGATCCTGGTTAGTCTGATTGCCGCCGCCAAAACCACCACCGCCCTGAGTTGACTGGCGTGGAGGATTGCTCGCACTCTGAATAGCCGTGGAAATAATGTCAGCCAGCTCTGTTGCAGTCGCATGCTTCAATTCAACGATCTCAACGCGGTGCACGGCACCAGGTTCGTCTCGATCAAACTTCTCAACCAGTTTGGCGATTTCTTCAAGGTCGTTTGCACGTCCCTGTACAATAACTGAATTTGTTCTGGCGTCGGCCACGATACGTACACGTGTGCCTAACCCACCACGTTCATCAAAGAACGTCGTGACAGACGTCGCCACTTCAGACGCGATAGCATTCTTCAAACTAAATGCCTTGAATTCGCTTTCCGGATCGACACGCTCGTCCAGTCGATCAGCCAGGTCAAGAATTGATTCCAGGTCAATCTTTGGAGCCAGAATCAAAATTGCATTCGGCTTCACCACCGGCAGAAACGAGGCTACCTTGCGGTTGTTAGTGCCACGGTTTCGCAGTTCTGACAACTCAGTATAGACCTCTGTAAGCAGCTCAGACATTGCTTCCGAATTGACGTGTTCCAGCATCAGCAGGTGAATGTCCGGCAATGAACCGACACTCATCTCTTCCAGTTGCTGTATGATGCGAGAAACTTTTTCAACGTCGCCTTCGTTGCCCTTCAGAATCAGAATTCCCAATTCCTGCATGGCCTGAACGTTCACATCACCGCGGAGGTTCAAAGACGAACCATCCTGAGTCGGGTCGACTGGATTTGCGGCAACTGCCGGATCGCCCTCACTTTGCTGCTCAGCCTGAGACTGCAATGCAACAAGACGATGAATCTGTTCGTTCAGGCCTTTCGCTGTAACGTCTGTGACACCTTTGTTGGGCAGCAACCTGACTGTTTCGTTGGCCGCTATCTGAGGCTTGTCGAGTTCGTCGATCAATCGAGTTAGATGTTTGGTGCGCTTTGCAGTTGCTTCCACCAACAAAGCATTGTTCGTCTGGTCAATTCCAATTCGAAACAAAGCCGTCGGCTCTTCGCCGTTTTCAGTGGACGGAGCATCATTGACAACAAACGTAGGAAGTCCCTGCAACCCTTGTTTTACCAGCTTCGACCGTGATTCAAAGACAAGGTAAATTGATCGCGCAACATCTGCAGCTTTGGCACTTGCAACGGCAACGCTTTTCACTTCGACCGGACCATCATCCTGTCGATTGGCTGTCGTTTCCGAAGGTTTACTGGCAGGCTTAGGCGTTACAAAACCGCCAAAAGGCGATGCCGTCGGCGAGGGAGGCAGCTGGCTGTCTCCCTCGTTTTGTGATGCCTGCTGACTTGCCCAGCTGACACGTGGACTGCCGTCGCCTGCTCGAGCACTCGACTGCTGAAAGGGCGTTGCCGCAGCGCGTTGTCCAAACAGTGTAGATGTCTGCCCTGGCGTTTTCGGGTAGGCCGAGTTGCTCCATTCCGTCAGAGCAGGGCGAGCGTACTTTGTGCGAGCTTCGTCCAGCTTCAGCACAATCAGAAACTGCCCCTGAGTTACCAGGCGAAATCCCTGTGGCTCAAGTTCTGCATTGAGAATGCGGACGGCAGATTCGGCTTCGTACCGTTTCCGATCTCGTCGGGCGAACCTGCCGTGCGGAACCTTGTCCATCACAAGGGTCAGCTTCCCCTGTTCTGCAACATTGCGCAGCACGCGATCCCAGCTTGATTCAAAGAAGTTCAGGCGAATGCCCTCTTCATCTTCGACGGGTTCCGGAGAATCTGTCACACCACCAAAGGCCTCACGAAACGGTTTCGCGGATTCTTCGGATGCGTCCAGAGATGTATTTTGATTAAGCAACCATGCTCCACCGGCAGTTGTACCAGCAAGCAGAATTACAAGAAAGCCATGACGTCTCACCGGAGTGATCCTTCACGAATTGCAGGCTTTCGACGCCTCCCCCGTTCACCGGTAGGATGTCAACAAGAGTGTTTCTGTGCCAATTCCAATCGCTGGCAGCAAAAACAAGTTCCCCCGAGGCAGAGGAGAACTGGGCACAAGCCGGTCTCCAACTGTTGACTCTACCGATTATCAGGATCTATCGGTCAATTGGGATTGTGAAGATCAATCTGGTTTTAGAGGTTTGCAGGTTAATGCGGACTGTGCCGTATCCTCACCCTAATGACCTGCAACTTTCGGACGTTGTTATGCACCGTTTATTGCCCTGAATCGAGGTAGATGTGCCTGAGCCCTTCGAATGATTCTTAAGACACTATCTGAGTCGTAACAAAACACGGTTCCGGACTGCGCATAAAAATGCGGACCGCAAAAAAACTGGGGTCCGCAACATTGATTTTTTATTGTGACGTTTCCGGCCGTCGTAATTACGGGCTGGCTGGCAGGTTGAACTTTGGCTTGTCTGACTTTGTTGTGGTAGCAATCGTCGTTGCAGTCACGGCCGCAAAGGCACCGACCGCAGCTAGTGTTCCGATGCCGGCACCACCAAACATGCCGCCACCGAGTAGTCCGCAACAGCTACTGCGACCACAGTCTCCGCCGCATTCTGCACCTGATTCTTCGCAGCAATCTTCACCACAGGCATATTGTCCACGCACGATTGACGTCTGACTTGATGTCACAAGTGCCTGACGTGCTGACGGTGGAGCAGTCTGAGCGTTCCAAAAACGGCAGGCCTGTTCTGTGGTCGACGTTCGAACAACATGCATTCCGCTGCGTATGCCTCGGACATAATAACGTCCGCTTACATCCGTTTTCGCCTCAGCCACTACAGCATCATTGTGATATACACGCACCGGAATATTGACGCGAGGATTGCCATCAGCAGCAACCACTAGCCCAAGAAAGTCTCCGCCATCGGTAAGTACCACGTCTGCGACAGGTACTGCGGTTGTAGGTCGTGCAGGCTCGCTAAACGCCTGAACGGGTACAGCCATACAGAGTACGGCAATTACGGACAGACAGTTCCCAATGTCAGATTTCATGACTGATCTTTCCAGAGTAAGCGAAAGCCCTGACAAGCATCGACTGTCGAAGGTGGGCCACTAACGGTTGTTTCGAATAACACTTCAGTAAAGATTCGGCAGGTCATGTGGGTAGATTTTAAGAAAAAAGTCCCAACGGATGCCCGGATTCACAGGATAAGAACTGACGAATCACTTGCGATGTCTGGGCAAACCAGCGAACTTTTGTCGATTGTCCAATCAGCCGACGCGATTCAAATCGCCGACATACAGCATTTTCAGGGGTTTTGAGTGTTCCGGTTCTTCAGCAAGCTGTTTCCACTAAGTCGAAAACACCAAAATTCACCAAAGCGAATGCTGCAGTTGTTCGAAGACCAACGGCAGAATCTGCAGCAGAATTTTTTCCGGTCAGCGGCAGGCTCTGGAAAACCGCGCGGCCTGAGATGGACGAATTGTGACTGGCTCGCGGCCTATGTCCTGGTTTCCGACGAGACATCCGGGATACTGACGATGTTCTGCAGTGTCAACATTTCGTTTGAAGCCATTGAAGGAGGCGACATGGAAGGTGTCGAAGCCGTATCCATGATTCGCGACGGCAGCGCGGTCTTCCATGCTCAGGACGGCAGGTGGGGCACAGGCGGCAGAGTGTTGTTTAACGTCGAACCAAGGACTGCAGCGACTGTTGCTGCACCCGGACAGCCTATTGTTGGCTCATCTAAGTAAACGAAAGTCACGGGCAGCAATTTCGGCGACGCATCCTGCCTGGAAACCGTCAGTGGAAACAGCAAAAAGCACACGCATGTCTGAAGCGACGCTGGCAAACATTGCGATGAAATCAACCGTCAGATCGGAAGACGTTGAACCGCATATATTCCCAGTGGCGATACAGTTCAGTCGAGCGGACCAGTTCATCGTGTGGACCGTCAGCGGCAACTCGCCCGTTGTGAATCATGACAATCCGATTGCAGCGTTTTACGGTCGAAAGTCGTGACGGCAGAAAAATCACTGTGCGTCCCTGACAGATGCGCTGATATGTGTCATCAAGCATCGCCTTGGTTTCAGCATCCAGCGGACTATCTGGTTCCTGGATGACCAGCAAAGCCGGCTTTTTCGCGATTGCCCGCGCCAAGCTGAGGCGAAATACCTGTCCGACGTCCAGCTTCACAGCGGTGCCACCCAAATGCGTCTCGTAACCCTTCGGCAACTGGCGAATAAACGTTTCTGCGTGAGCCGTCTTGCAGGCTTCGATGGCGTCCTGGCGTAAAATATCATTCTGGCCTGCGGTAACGTTTTCCAGAACGGTCGTGTTAAAAACAGGCTCATTCCCGCCCACAATTACCGCCTCAGCCCGGAGCGACTCTAAGGTAACTCGCTTAATATCCTGACCATCAATCAATACCTGACCACGAGTTGGATCCGCAAATCGCGGAATCAGACTGATTAATGCTTCTGCTTCTGCGGGATTCAATGAAAGCAGTGCGACTCGTTGTCCGGCTTCGATTTTCAGGTCAAGACCCGACAGCAATTCAGGGTTCGTCTCAGTCTCCAAGCTCACTTGATTCAACTGCAAAGACCGCGTCATTGGTTCCAGAAACCTGGCACCGACAACCTGACTAACGGCAGGAACACGTAGCAAGTACTGATTGATCTCTTCAGCCGCAACGGTCGCTACGCCCTGACTTGCTGGCACACATTCCCACTTTTTAAGGCACAGAATTAACAGTCCAACCGCAACCGCAATCATCACGGCGCCTGCTGAACTTACCATAGCGGGCTCTGCGACAAGATGTCTCGCCACAATAAAGCAGGGCAGGGCAATGGTGGCAATCATGATCAGCAACGAGGTCCATCGACTGTAAAGCTGCTGTTTCCGAAGGTCTTCGTGCTTTGACTGATAAGCTGCGAGATTCTTCGTGAATTGATCGTGCTCCAGACTTTCCATGCCATAACCGGCAACGATTCTCGCTTTGCCAAGGTCAGCTGTAAGCCTTTGCAGTCCACGGTCCACCTGCTCCGTCAATAGATTCGCAGATGCCTCATGCCGCTTGGTTTCGATGCGAGAGACCCACCAGCAAACGACAATCGGAATGATACATTCCAGGCTAATACGCCACTGCACTGACACCATCACGGCCACAACTGCAACGAGGTCCCAAAACACCGTTAAGCGAATAAATGCCCACTGCTGAGCGTATTCCAGAAGCCGCTGAGCAGTATTTTGGAAAAGAGACGCCGCCATCCGCCGCTGATTGCCGCTGAGATCACCGGGATTCGACCGCAACGCGTGCCTCTGTATGTGCTCGCGAAGCCTGTTGACGCTTCGCGAAATCTGATTGTTCACTTTCTCCTGAACAAACGTACGCACAGCAGACCGCAGGCACAACAAAACAACAATCGCCCCGACTAACGTCGTCAACGCTGATGTGCGACTGTGAAGCGATGGGATCCGGGAAATCGCTTTCTGAGAAAACGATAATGGCCCATCGTTCACTGCCGAAAGCAACCCAACATCCGGCGACTGGCGATCCTGTGCCAATATTTCGGCGACACCACCCGAACAAACAATAATCGCCGCAAGAACGATAGCCGCAATCACAGCGGCAATGGTTGAAATTATCAGCGAACGCCCAACGAAATGTCGATCGGAAACGACACGCTGAAATGTTGTGGAAGCGACATCGGACACAGGAGGACCTTCAGCAAAAGGGTCAATACACAATGCATGATCAACAATGCAAAGTGGTATCAACAAACCGTGGCTTGCCAACTGTCGACGGGATAATTCAAGCCGGAAGTCAACAACTTACCCGCCCGCAACAGCTGTCACAACCACGACGTGGACGAGCCACCGGTCTTTTAACGCGAAAGTCGGATTGTTCTGAAATCCCGCTGGATTCGATCGCCGCATAGCATCAGCTAAGATGCAAACTCAGAACCAGCATGGCCGTTACTGGCTGGAATAGTGTACGCGTTACGCAAGGTCTCGGTCTTCGAACAGAATGAAGGCAATCAGAATCGTTGCCGTCGCGTAGGCGACCCCGTAGACCAAACTCAACCCAAGATACGCCGGAGGAACAGAACCTCCTCGAGCCAAAGCAGCGTAGATGTTGAAAGATTCCAACGACGGCAAAATCGTCGCGATAAGTCTGGCGACGAAAGTCACGAACTCGTTTTGAATGACCGTCTTTCCCTGAGCGACCATCATCGGTGTCAGATTGCCAACCACAAAAACAGCAAAGCACACCACAAGATTCACAACCATCGGCAAACGCGTGGCGACTGCAACACTGATGGCTGCCAGAACGGCAACCTGAAAGAAGGAAAGAACTACGCCGGGCAGAATCTGAGAAACAGCTGCGACGCGTATCGGATGAGGCCAGCTGATTTCTGTACCTCCCATTTTGATACTCTCAAACCACGGCGAAATCGTTTCGGACGACTCCCGTTGGTCATAGCCAACTTTGTAAAAGATAAAGAACGCCAGCATGATTACGAGCGGCAAAAACAACCACAGCACAGCCTGCAAAATCCCAATATACTTGCCGACGATAAACTGGCGTCGATTGATCGGCTTCGACAACAAGGTCATTGCCGTCTTCCCATCAATTTCATTCGTAATGCTGGTTCCGGCTGTCCACACAGCCAAAAGAACGCCTGAAATCAGCAGCGTTGCCAAGCCACAGTTCTTTAATTCCCGAATGTCATCACCCAGAGTGAAGAAAGGCATGAAGGTGTTAATCACCAAAACGGCCGCAGACATCAACAGCAGGAGAAAAAACAACGGCTGCCGAATCGCCTCTTTGGTTGTCGCCCGAGCAATAATTCCGGCACGCGTGGCGTACGAAAAAGCAATCAGGGCAAAAAACAGCACCAACGCGACAACCCACGACGATGTCCAACTGGGAGCATCAAGAATTGCAGGGTCCTGTTGAGCAAGCAGAGCGATCGGATTCATTGAACTGACAATTTGGGGGGGCCAACGAAAAACGAGGTAAAAAGACCTCCGGCCCAATGCTTACGTGCCATTTAGCAAAACCGTTGGATCGAATTCCCGGCTGATTCAGACTGGGAAGCCATCCTCACAGAAACAGTCAAGTCCATTCACTGTAATCACTTAACGCCACACACTCCCATTCGGGCACCAACTTGCTGTGGCGTTCCGTTTGCCCCAAACTTCGGTGAATTTCATTGGGATTCCGAAATTAAGTGCTTTCGATTTCGCACGCGAAGGCTGTGCATTGCTTTGCAAATTTACGTGCCGAAGACAAGCGTCTCGCGTTATTTAGAGCTGATGCGATAGCCCGAAAACTAAGTACCTAGACCTGTTTTCTACATTTATTTTCCCGTCATCACTTCGTTGACGACCGCAAAGGACAAAGCACGAACTACGTCTTTACTGGCTGCGCATGTTGTTAAATCGTCACTGATATCGGGCCGCCGCGTGCAGGGAAAACGGTTAAAGGCGGTCCTAAAACCGGAAATTTACAAGCACGCGGCGTGAGGAAGTGAATCCAGGCATTGCGAAATTCACTCGCTGGCGCGTCGTGCCTGTGTGGGGAAGTTCGCCGGAGCGGCTTTCGCACTGCTTCCGGAGAATACAGTCCGACGCTGGCATCAGTCCTGGCAGAACGCAAACACAATTCACCTTAACAGGGGAACTCTGTGCGACCACGAGCATAAAGCTAACTTCAACAGAAGAAAAGGCCGCAACGAAACACCTCTCCAAACAGTTGCTTCCAGCGAATTTTCGACTGCCAGACTGCGGCGATTAAAAATAAAATTCTAAATCTAAGTAAGCTTTCCGGACGCGATTCGATGATCTAGTGGTATTCCCTGCCCAAAGAACTGGTAATCCCCTTAAAGGTTTATGATAAAAACACTTAGAGGCCTTGTCGTTGAAAGACGATAAAATCGACTCCAAAATCGTCCGCCGAACGCTTCCGGCTTCAATGCCGCTGGAATACAAAACTGATCATGTCAGCACACTTTCAAGTGCCTTCAAACGTATCTTCAGCGTCCTTCCGGCAGACGTGCAATTGCCCGAATTTGTGGCTGATGATGATGGCGCAGCAGCGTGGGCCGGTCGGGCGTCAGTTATGTCGCGAACACCAGACGCGTTCAACGGCCTCCCTTGTGGCCGATCCAATGAC
>JBDNFN010000369.1:0-6628 GCA_041689795.1 Fuerstiella sp.
TCAAACAAACAGGAGCACGATGGCGAGTCCGACGTGTCAACCGAATGGCAGGACTCTGCGCCAACATGTACAGCAAACAGTGGAATCAATACTGGAAATTAACACTCACATAAAATAACGTATTCCCTGAGCGCACCCGTCCAGTGTGTCGCAGTGCCTTTGGAATCGGCGTTGCCGTATCCTCATTCGTTGATATCATGATGTTTGCATCCTTGTGTGTTGAGGCGAGCGGGCCAGCCGCCTTGATGAAAAATCTGAGATCCCGATCAGCCTCCACGCTGGTTGGGATTTTTTTGTTTAGTAGAGACGGGTGGCTCTCATGGGGCACCGTTCGAAGTCTGAGCGTCCAGATGTGCCAGCACTTGGTCGCGCTTCCAGCGTGGTGACGATTCGCCCAGGTAGATCGGCTTCGGTAGTCGGCCTTTAGCGGTCAGCAACTCGACTTGCCGCTGCGAGCATTGCAGGTACTCAGCCAGCTGTTTTTTCGTCATCAATTCGTGCGGAATTAGTGTCGTCGGTTTCATCTTCGTGCGGTCCTGTTTTCAGGTTTGGAAATGTTTCGCGTCCCGTTCGGACAAACAAATTCTTACCGGACGCTTTCCGAGTTGTTTCCGACTTCCAATAGCGAATAAAAAAAGGGGATTCAAGGCGCATGAACTGCCCTGAATCCCCATGGGTTATCGATCTTTTTTTCCGATTTCTTGTGCGGTATCCGTCTGGTTTATGCGAAGTCGGAAAGAAGTCGGAAGCGTCCGACTTCAGAGGCTACCGCTTTTTCGCGTTATTGCGGTGTTCTGCGATTTCATCAGGCGTGGGTGGCCGCGTCTCTTTTCGGATCTTGCCGACCTGATCTTTGTTGACTTGGACAGCCTTCGAAACAGCAATGTTAGACTTGCCAGCATTGCCGGGTTTGTTCAAGAACGCCCAGACTTTGAAGTACCGATTGCGAACGTCGGTTCGCATTGTGAATTCCGGACCGGGGAGTGGATCCGGTTTTCTTTCCCCGAAGTCAGACCCCGCTTCTTCCGTCGGGGCGGTTTCGTCGGGTGGCGTTTGTGATAGTACCTTGATCGACGGGGCCGCAATGTTGGGCTTCGGATCAGCGAAAAATTCATAAATCAGGTACTCCAGACGCCGTTCAGCTTCCCCAATATCGGCCGGTTCATCTTGGAAGCAATCAGGGATAGGCTCATTGCGTTCACGTAACCAGATTCGGGCGTTTCGCAATTCCCGTTGAATGTCATTGAGGTAGTGGTCAGGTTGATTCCATGAATCTTCAGACGATGTGGCCTTGTGGATTTGTTCGAGCCACGCCGACAGCCATTTTCGTAAATCCCTTGCGTTCGTGATGGGGTGTGGAACAGCATTGTCCGTGATTTTCCATCCCGTTGGTATTTCCTGGCGTTCAAGTGCTTCGCTCAACCAGATACTGCGACAAAGTTTGAGAGATTCGTGAATGCCCTCTCCGGCTCTATGCTGTTTTACTTGAACATGAAGGCTCTCATCGTTCATCAAACTGACTGTTGTTCGACCGTAGGTTTGCTCTGGCGACATACCCATCTGTCTGCCGAAACTGCCAATTATTTCGCTCATTCGTGCGTCATCGAAGCAAAGTTGGGCAAACTTGCAGTCATCCTCCCACGGATTGCCCGGCTGCAAGCCACCGAAGTTGAACGGTCTGAATCGTCTCTGGCCCGGTCCAGTTTCACAGCTTTGAAGCCAATTTGTTAGCACGCCGTAAACGTCGAGACAGCTACGACAAGGAATAAGCAGCTGCTTCACAATCACATCCATTTGAGTGGTTGCGGTTAGAATGCGGTGGTCTGGAGTCTCCTTGTACTCCCGCCCGTGCACAGGATCATGGCGAGTGGTGTCTTCTCGAAACAGCCAAAACAGCAATCGTTCTTGATCGGATGTTCGGTCTGCGGGTGCCCACCAACCTAATCGACGGACACAGCGCCACAACGCATTCGCAATTTCGGGCGGGAGCGTTTGCAAATGCTCTGCAGCGATGCCGTTTGCATGGGCTTTGGCGAGTCCTCGGACGGCCAGCCACGCCGTCTCGATGACGTTTGGAAGAGCAACTTCAGCCACGATCGGTCCCGATCCTGTACGGAACATCCTGAAGAAAACGAAACGCGGAAACTGATCAGGATGTCAGCTTGTCGATCGGGGTAATTAGTCCCGATCTATCCGCATTCGATTTGCCTTGCTGAGTGCTCTGCCCCATCGTCACGATTTGCTGAGCATGCAGCTTGTTTCAAGCGACATGTTCGGTGGCGTCGATCAGCAAATAGGAAGTTTGAGTCTTACCTGTTTTCTGAACACGGGTTTCCTGCAGCAGAATTCGACAGGTCTTATTTGTCAGGTTGTCAATTCCTGTCAAGGTCCTCTTCCGTCAACGCATCAGACGCAATCCCCGTGATCAGCGTCTGGTCGGCACGAAGAAAGTCGAAGTGCCCGGTTTCACGAGTAAGCCCTCGAAACTTGCCGATGAATTGGACGTCATTCTGTTCAATAGTACGCGCAAGTCGCTCCGATGCGGTCTTGATTGTTTCGGATCCAATCACGCGAGAGGGCTTTTCTGGAAATGCCAAACGGAGTTCTGCGTTGTGGCGAGCAAGCGTCTGCAAAAATCGCGTCAATGGCTGAATAACGGTCGTCGGAATTGCATCAGAAAGATCTTCCGGAGTCTCGGTACCGGCCGCCAGCATGATCGCGTCCGCAACGTTCTCCAGCGAAGCACGATGAACGTCCAGCACGGTCTCGTCTTCCTGTAGTTCAGGCGTAAACTCCAATCCGAACGAGCCCCGTGGCGTTCCGGTGAGCAACAAGGCCGGCACCGCGGCCCCGCGTGATCTTCGTTGACGCCCAGCCTTTCGGGCGGCTTCGCGTTCGTCATGGATGGCCTGAGCAATGAACATGCGTTCGTAGTGCTGCAGAGCTTCTCCGGCGAGGCCGGCACGAATGCTTTCCTGCCCGTTGACTGCATCACCCTTGAGAAAGATGGCTGCCCGAGGAGCCTGTCGAATCTCCGGCGGAAACAGCGTGCCGTCTGTTGTATGAATTTTCAGCCGAGCATCCGCGTCCTGCAGTCGCTCCTGCAACTGCATCGACAAAATCGGATCGTCCGCGGCGTCCTCAGCAAGGCGCCACAGGTCAATCACCTGAGTTTGCAGGAATTCTTTTTGGTTCATGGCGTGGCCTGCAATTTGCTACGTGCTGCTGTGTGATCGTCCAAACTCTGCAAGGGCGCATACGGTTTCGGATTACTTAACAGCCAGCGAAATGAAGAACCTGTGAGCGTCGGCAGGCAAAATGCGACCTTCCCGAAGTAGTCGACCAGCGACATTCGACTCGGAAATGCCGATGGACTCGGCGAAATGCTGCACGTCCACTGAAGAAAACGTTCCTTGCTCGCAGAACGCTTCCCATGAAGAATGCGAAATCAGAGTATCCGCGGCAAATTCGTTGGCCTGTTTCTCATGTTCGTCGTGATCATCAGTAAAGTCGTCCAGGTACGTTTCCTGCCGGGGATGCAGCAGGATATGAGCTAACTCATGAAAGAAATTGAACCACAGAATATCGTGCCGCTTCCAGCGATAGCTGAGTTGAACGACGGGCATGTTGCCCACCCAATAGGCGGCTCCGCCCACATACGTGTTCTTCAAGTGCGGAATAAAGACAACCGCAATTCCCAGCGAAGCAGAATGCGAAACTAGATCATTCGTTAATCCTGATGCACCGCGGAGGGTCAGGCTTCGGAAGGATTCCATGTCTTCGCAGACTTTCTGGCGAGAGAACTCAGCCGTTTCGATGTTTTTGGCCTCCAGCACTCCCTTTCGCAGCCATACGGCAAGTGCCTTGTGACATGCCTGTTTGCCAGTCGCTTTACGAAACGATGGAGCCAGTTCGACTGCTGCTTTTAAGGCATCCAGTTTTGCCGACGCAAAGAACCGAAGCAACTCCTGATATTTCTCCAGCCAGCTTGCCTTCTTTTCAATCCAGCCAAGTTTCGCCATCTCGGCACATGGGAACTCCTTGGCAATCTCGCAGGCCTTTTCCTGATCTTTCAGTTGCGCAAGCTGACTGAGTGCTAACTGATAGTTTTGTTCGCGATTCATCCAGAACGATGCCGGCAATCCCAGAACACTTTCCAATTCCAGCGCCGTGTCCGCCGTGATGGCTTTCTTTCCCTGGATGATCTGATTGATTTTGTTCGTTGGTCGTCCCATGCGGCGCGCGAGTTCGGCTTGTGACATATCAATGTCCTCAAGAATGTCGCGAATGGTGTTGCCTGGGGGACTCACACGTTCGGGGCGATAGGGTGCTGGTGCGATACTAGCCATAGCTGTGATAATTTCCGACAAAGTTGATTTCCACCGCAGTAACCGAAGCCAGCAAGGCGTTGCCGTTTTCATCCCGCTCGAAATCACCTGCGGGACGAAAACAGACGCGGTCAAGTCCATGGATCTTGATGGCGAAGTCTCCGGCTCGGTCTCCTGTCAATGGGTGAAAATCCAACGGTGGAGCCCGATAGGGAATCTCGCCGAGATTATTAAATGCCGCCAGATCCTGAATTCGGTCGAAAATTCGCGCAGCGGCGTCTTCAGATAACGCCTTCTTCGCATCCTTTTCTTTGGTGCAGATTTTCTGCAGCTTCTTGCTGGCATAGCCTATCAGCATCATGCATCGTTCACAATGGGCATTGACCTTTAGGGTCAATTCGACTTCTCTAACTCTATCATCGGGAATGTCATAATCAAGGGTTGGGTACGAGAATGCCGTGAATCGCGGCGGTGAGGAGTTGGGTGCGAGTGGCTTCGCGGCGGGTCAGGGTCGATTTCAGGCGTGGGACGTGCGACAGCAAAAGCAGTTCATTGCGTCGGTATTGAGCAGTTGCAACCATTCTTAGGTGCCCAATTAGTTGCAGCGGACCCAACGCACTGGGTCGCCTTCAATCTTTCGGACATAAGCCTGAGGTCGTTTGGGGTTCTTGCCTTCCAGTCTGTACAAGCGGTCACGAGGAGCATCTGTGACGGGCAATCCTCGGCGGCGAACTTCGGCCATGATTTCGTCGAGCGGTAGCGGGCGGTCAGCATCCAAAAAGACAAGGTTCATCGAATGAGCCTTACAACCGACTCTTGAGTCAAATGCATCTTCGGCCATTGGATGATCTTTCATTCAGGAATGTAACCACTCAACATCACGTGAACGGCGTTCGTAAGAACTGTTTTGGGTTGGCTTCGTGGCGGAAAAGCAACGATCAAAGGCCGGGAAACCTGCGACTCACGATGTTATGTGTCTTCCACGAATAGCGTGTTCGGTCGCCATCAAATGCGGTCACAATACTGATCACCGTTGTCGGAGTAATGTTGTCCCACTCGAACCAGTTTCCTGTTCTTGTCGAGAAACATATCGCGTTTTACGCACAGATCACGGTCGAGTTTTACAAGATACGTATATCGTTGCAGTGGCTTATCCCCTTCCGTTTTTCCTGTGGGAATAACGTACACGATTCTGCCAGCGGCAAATGAGTGTTGAGCGTTTCCATAACGTTGAAGCAATGCCAATTCGTCGCCGACGTCTGCGCTGATATGCCATTGGCCGGTCAGGAACTCATCGTTGTCGGCATACGGCACCTTCACAAAACTACCCGTTCCCATGTGGTCAGTCACTAATGCGATACCCTTTGTCATGAAAGATTCCTTCGACCCAGAAAACTGACTTGAGAACTTAATGAATAGCGGCGGTGAGGAGTTGGGTGCGGGTGGCTTCGCGGCGGGTCAGGGTCGATTCCAGGCGGGTGAGCTGTGACAAAACATGCGTCACCTTCGACACGATTCGCTTTTGTTCTGCATGAGGCGGGACAGGAATCGGAGTCATCCTGAACTTCGTTTGCGAAATATTCATCTGACTCGCTGCCATTCCCGACTTCGATTTCTCGATGTGCTCTTGTGAAACGCCTGCATTAAGGCATAGCGCAACGAACTCGTCGTACATGAATGGTTCGATCAGGTGAAAGCGAATGATCTTGTCTGAGATCATTAGGCGAGGACGAACTGCGCGAACCAAGCAAGATATGCCGACTCGGTTCTGCGGTCCTGCCCGCGTCATGAGAAGATCGCCCGGTTTCGCTTCGGCTTCAGGACGCGGTTCGAGGTTGTCGGGCAGTCGCTTGTGTGCGTGTTCCCAGAAGACAAAGGATTGAACAGAGGTTGTCTTCAGAACTCCCCATTCAGATTCATCGTTGGTGGGATTTGGTTCGCAAGCCGGACTCCATCCTGAGTTCATTACCTCGACCAGGTCGTTGAGGCGTGACCATTGCCAGTGATCCGAGACGGTGATGTCGATGTCATCGTCGGTTAGGGGAACGGTCTTTGATTTCTTGAGGTCGCCGTTCGCGATCAGTTCTTCACGGCGTGCTTTGAGCTTCTCCAACAATTCCTCCGCCGGTTCGTCGTTGGGGTCCTGGGGGACGAGTTTTCCCTGGACGGCGAGTTGGAGGATGGTCTGGCGGAGGTCGGGGAGGGTTTCGGGGGTGTCGTAGAGCACCTCGAAGTGGTCGCAGACGCGCTGCCAGGCGGCGGACAACCCGGAGCGCCCCGCACGGTCCACACCGCTCACA
>JBDNFN010000370.1:0-5693 GCA_041689795.1 Fuerstiella sp.
GGTCTGATGAAATTCAAAACCGGCCAAACCCGCGCACCGGGTCTGAGGCCGAATGCGCACCAGAATCGGCTCAAAACCGGCCAAACGTGCGCACCGGGTCTCGGGCCAAATCTGCACCAGGAAATGAGGTTTCGCCAGGGCTCGGATTTCCCGGTTGCACGGGCCCGAAAAGTCAGTGCAGCGAGTATCACGAATACATTGAAAAGAAGCTCGCCGTAGGTCTGTCGGCCGTGCGAATTCATCAGGATCTGCGGATGGATTCTGGGTTTGCCGGAAGCTATCACAGCGTGCGTCGCTTCATTCGGAGTCTTGAGAGGAAAACGTCGTTGCCGTTTCGTCGCATGGAAACGGAAACGGAAACTGGACAGGAAGCTTAAATCGATTTCGGGACGGCGGCGTTCGTCATCGATGCGGGCGGCAAGAAGAGTCGTCCGTGGATGTTTCGGGTCGTACCGAGTTGTCCGCGTAAGGGATACAGCGAAGTTGTGTGGCGGCAGACGCCGGACAACTTCATCGCGGCGATTGAGAATTCGTTTCACTATTTCGGCGGCGTTCCAAAGACGCTCGTCATCGATAATCTCAAAGCGGCTGTGCAGAAGGTCGACTGGTACGATCCAGAACTTCATCCAAAACTACAGTCGTTCGTGCGGCATTACGGCACGGCCATTCTGCCGACGAAACCGTACACGCCGGAACACAAAGGCAAGGTAGAAAGCGGCGTCAAGTATGTTAAGAACAACGCCTTGAAGGGACACACGTTCGGCAGCCTCGCTGAACAGAATGACCAACTGTTGCACTGGGAATCCACGGTCGCCGACACGCGCGTTCATGGCACGACGAAGAAGCAAGTGAAGGGATGATTTATCGCCGTGGATCGTCCTGCGGTCGTGCCGCTTCCGCGCGATCGGTTCGCCCTATTTCATGAATCGCGACGCAGCGTCAGCCGCGACGGACATCTCTAAGTTGACAAGGCGTATTACTTCGCGCCGCCGGAATACATCGGTCGCCGTGTGTGGGTTCGCTGGGACACACGACTGGTGCGCGTCTTCAACGATCAGTGGAAATAAATCGCGATACACAGCAAGCCGGAACCAGACCGATTTCGCACCGATTGGGCTCACATTCTGGCAGAAAAAGTGACGACAGTGGAACGCGGCACGGACACTTTAATGCATCAAATTGTGCCTATTTGGCCGAATCCGAAGGCCTGGAGCCAACTTGTGATCGCTTCGCGCGGCGTGCAGGGCGTGCGAGTTCTCGTCGGCCTGGAAGCGTTCGCGGGCAAACACACTTACACCGAACTCGAACGCGCGTGCGGCACGGCCGTCAGTCACAACGCGTGTCGTCTGAAGACCATTCGTAATCTACCGAAACGACCGGCTCCGCAGGAACAACTTCCGCTGCCGTTCATCGAAGAACACCCGCTCATTCGACCGTTGTCGGATTACTCTGTCGACTCCCTGAACGCTTTTCGAAAGGAACGTAACCATGAACGCCGCCATTGGCGGTTTACTCATTTGCCCGTCGGGCTTGTGGGATTGAAAATTCCAAAACTAAAACGGGTCGTCGCGGCCACCGAAAAATCTTCGTGAACAGCTCAAACAACTTCGCCTGAGTGGCCTGCTGCAGACGCTTGAAGTTCGTCTGCAGGAAGCCAAATCATCGAAGCTGGACTACGCCGAATTCCTAGAACTCATCTTCGAAGATGAGATGGTGGTCCGCAGTGATCGGCAGATCGAACGTCTCACCAAAGCGGCCGCCTTTCGAGATCAGAAATGCCTCGACGATTTCGACTTCGACTTTAATAAATCGGTGAAGAGAAAACGGATCTATGACCTCGCCGCCGGCGACTTCGTCCGCAAACATCACGACGCGATTTTCGTTGGGCCGCCTGGTGTGGGCAAGAGTCACCTCGTGCAAAGCATCGGTCGCCAACTGATTCGCGATGGCTACACGGTGTTCTACCGCAGCATCTTCGACTGCGTCCGCGACTTCCTGCATGATGAAGCCTTCGAAGGTGACGACCGCATTCTGAATCGTTACCTCAAACCCGATGTGCTCATCCCGGACGACATGGGGATGAACCAGTTGCCAAAGAAGAGCGGCGAGTTTCTGTTCGAGATCATCCTGCGTCGCCACGAACTTCGCAGCACGATGATGACGGCGAACAGACCGCTCGAGGACTGGGGCAAACTGATCGGAGACGTGCCGTCTGCGACGGCCATTCTAGATTATTTTCTGCAAAGCGCAGAACTGATTCAGATGACCGGACGAAGCTTCAGAATGCACGGTCGGCAGGCCAATGAAAAGCATGATCAGGCGATCGTCGGCGAAGTGGAAAATGAGCTCAAAACGAGCAGAAACCTGGCCAAACCCGCGCACCGGGTCCACCGCAAAACACGGCAAAAAACCGGCAAATTAGACCACTTTTCATCAAAACCGTGGCCGGTTTTGACCCGCAAACAACTGACCGGTGTTAACTCGCACACTGACACCCTTGACCACAGGGCACCGCCTGAAGTAACGACGAAAGTGACGTCGGACACGATCCTTGGATGGCAGCGAGAGCTGGTGGCAAAAAGTGGGACCACTCGAACAAAGGAAGGGCTGCTGGCAGGCAACGCATCAGACTGCCTGCGGCCGCCGTCCTGATCGACGTTCCCGAAAGCCCACTGGGTTTCGATCTTTGCGACAGACCTCACGACCGTAAAAGTCCGGACGCATAACGGACTCGTCACATTCTATGCGGTGGTCATTATCAACCTGTAGACCTGTCGCGTGCACATCGCTGGCATCACACCAGACGCCGACGCCACCTGGATGAAGCAGGTCTGCCGGAACCTGATGGACTGCGGCGAGGATTTCCTCACAGATGCCAGCCATGTGATCGTCGATCGCGACACAAGCTTCATTGTGCTGCTGCAATTCCTGCAGCAGCACACAGCCACCGAAATCGTCCTGTTGCCGTCGAAGAGCTCGAACCTGAACGCATACATGGAGCGTTGGTTTCGCAGTTTGAAATCAGAGTGTCTGGATCGAATGATATTCTTCGGGCAGCGATCGTTTGAACGAGCCCTGACCAATTTTCTTCAGCACTATCACGCCAAACGCAGCCATCAGCGACCTGGCAATGGGCTAATCGAACCCAATGCACAGGTCGGTTCCGTCGCGGGCAGTATCGAGTGCGGCGAGCGAATTAGGAACTCGCTCAACTACGACCAGCGGCGCGATGCCTGACACCCAACCACTACGCCACACAACACGAACGGTGCGCTGAAGGTCCCTAGGCACCGCCGTATGTCTCGTATTCAAAACCCCTGACAGGCCCACAGCGTCCGCAAGTCGAACGAATTCGGGACGGCCTTTGTCGTTTAATTCCTGATGGTCGAACAGCTTTGCGGTCGACGGAATTGTTTGACCTTATGAACCTGCAAACGCACGCTGTCGCTCAGACATGAAAGCACACGGTGGGCACACGGTTTATGGAAGACACCGGCTATTATTTGCCGTTCAGGATCGGCACGGTCAACAGACCATTCCCGTGCCGGTCTTATGGAGAAAGCAATTTTTGCAGGACGGCCTGCACCCTGTTCTCCGATCCGAAAGGCACCCACAGCCACTTATCGTGAAACCCATCGCCAAAGGACGCGTTCATCGGAATGTAGCCAGGCCAGCATTCGCCATATCCCATCGACACGACAAAGCTGTCCGGCTTCATTTGTTGCGCCATCAGCTGGTAGCCCACAAATGCTTCGCCCGGAAATAACAACAACTGCGTATCGCCGAAATCGATACAGGGAAAATCGATTGGCTGGCCTGAAGTCACTCGCTGATAACTTGACAGTCCCATAGCGGCCAGAATGCGGTCTTCGGTACGTACCTTTGGATCTTCAACGACCGATTTCAGTTTCTCTGGTTCAAGATCCCCATGCTGATAAAACTCCAGCTTGAGTGGCGATGATCGAAACTCAAGCTTTCGAATGGCCGTCTTCTGCGTCGCATCCCATGCCGCTTTCATTCCGTCATGGAGGCGAGTGACGAGTTGTTCACGTGCTTCATCGCTGCCATCGTTGAATTTTCCCGCTGTGATATCTCCGCTGCAGCCAGAAGCGTAGATCTGCATTACATTCGGCAGGTCCTGCTGCCGAAGCCGACGGGCCAAGCCTACGAAGTCAGCGGAAACTTTTCCCTCACCATAACGGCTCATCGGATGGGTTGCGTAGACGCTCATCGCGACAATTGCGGTTTCTTCATTCCAGAAGGAGATCGTTTTTACAAACGGATCGATTTCTCCCAGCGGTGCGTTGCTGTGAAATTTGTTGCCGCCGCTGGAACTGCCTCGGCCGAATGTAACGCGACCGTCCTCCAGGACAACTCGGCGGTTTGAAGCGATCATCATCACTTTTGCCTGACCGGTGCCCACATGAGTCATCGGTACCGCTCGCGCTATGCTCTTGCGGGCTGCGTTCGCGACTGCGGCAACGGCGGATTGATGGAAATCCTCATCGTAGAGCTCGTTCGTAAGTCCGACATCGCGAAGCAACTTCGCGGCGCCGGCGTCTGTTACTGGAGCGTCATGTTGATGGAGACTTGTTACCAACACACGTTCCCGAGATGTTTCTGTGGCCGCTGCCAACGCTTCACGCCACTGATCGTAGGCACCGTTTCGGATTTCACACCAATCGACGGCAACAACCACAATTGGCTTGCCGCTGCCCAACAGGACAAACCCCTTGGCTTCAAGCGGATCAGAAATACTCCTCGACTTCAGCGGAAGAACGCCCATGCAGCGGTGGCCGATGGGAATTGTCACGTCGGCTTCAAACGTTGATATCAGGAACCCGGCCTGTGTCACGGGCAGATGCATAAACAACATGCTGATGGCGAAAACCGCACGGCGAGTCGGTGTCATTTGCATCGTAGTTTCCTTGTGAGAAATTCAAGTTTTGGGGGAATCACGATCCTACTGAATCTTCTTCAGCGACTTGCGTGTTCTCACATACAAGGCACCATCGGCAATGGCAGGCGTGCCAAGAATAGAGTCTCCCATATCATTGACCGCCAGGACGTCAAGTTCACTGGCATCACGAATGACGACAATCTTCCCGTTTTCACTGGCAACATAGATTTTCCCATCGCCGTAGACGGGGGACGCGAAATAGTCTCCTTCGTTTCGTATTCTGACCGGTCCGAATACGGCATCTCCGGTCTTCGTTTCGAAACACGTGGCGATGCCTCCGCTTTTAATCAGCAGCATACGATCGTCGAGGATCATCGGCGACACGATATGGTCGGTGTGTTTCGTGGAATGCTTCCACAAGACGTGCGTGTCGGTAACGTCGCCACGTCCCCCACCTTTCACGGCGAGAATGTACTGCGCGGCCGCGTCTTTCTGATCGTAGCGTGCTCCAGCAAAGTTCTCGCGGTTCAGAAATGCGACATCGAGTTCCTCACCTTCCAAATCGCCGTCGCCGTCAAGATCGCCACGACCAAATGTCTTCCGGTAAAAAGCTTCAGGAACCACTCGTTTGCCAACAAACGCCTGGATTTCTGCTCGAGTTACCTTGTCATCGCTGTTGCCGGTTTCTGCGCGATCAACAGATGCCAGCCACTGGTTGGCAATTCCGCCGCTTTGTACTGAAATGTAAATGACGCCGCCCTGGCACACCGGTGTGGTTTTAATGTTTCGCAAC
>JBDNFN010000371.1:0-75051 GCA_041689795.1 Fuerstiella sp.
CATGCTCATGCTCATGCTCATGCTCATGCTCATGCTCATGCTCATGCTCATGCTCATGCTCATGCTCATGCTCATGCTCATGCTCATGCTCATGCTCATGCTCATGCTCATGCTCATGCTCATGCTCATGCTCATGAAAAGCTAACGCAACACACGTCAAAAATGACGCAGAACTCCCTTGCCGGCATGGCTGAACTGTCAGACTTTTCATGACTGCACGGACAATAGAGCGGCGCCGGACTGGGCGTTAAGTGCGACGAAACATGGAGCAAACCTTCGGGTAGTTGCATGGTCGGAACGTTCCGTATGGTGCAGGATAACAAACTTGTGTTTTCCGAATTTTTCATGCTGGTTCGCGAAGAAGGCAGAATTGTGCTGCGGCTAAAACTCTTGGGGAACGACTTCACCGGTTGGAAAGAGAAAGATAAATCGGTCAATTCCCCCTTGCTCGAAGTGAAAGGAAAGACGGCATGGTTCGGCGGTTTGACTGATCAGCTATAAGACGACAATTCGTCAAAGGCGTTTGTCGCAATTAAAAAGCAGGATGGCACGTCTTCAGAAGCTGAGTTCCACTTTCACAAAACCAAACTGGCCAGCGGCGAATGATGGCCCCAGCACTAAATCAAAATATGCGACATATCAGATATTTCGTCAGGCAGTTTATTCTACTGTTATTGCTGGCTGCACCTTCACTTCCAACTGATGCGCAGGAAACCACGCCACCAAAGGCAGAAATTTCGGCCGACGGTACAGGTCGAATTCAGGGTCAACTACTGTCAATTGACGGCGAGCCAAGCCGCACCGCGGCGGTGTTTGTATTCGTTTGCGATGCAAAAACTGGCTGGCCACTGGTTGCCGCAAACAAACAACCTCTGGAATTCCGCAACAATTTCGCGGGCATGGAAAACTGGCTGCATACCGCCACCAATATTGATGGTCGCTTTCAACTTAACGATGTGCCAGTTGGCGAATATCGACTGGTTGCTCAAAGCTGGCCTGGCCAAACAAAGATACCAACACAAGACGACGACGACGACGACGGTCCGTTGATGCTGCACGGCAGTACCAACAATATCGAAGTCATCGCTGGCCAAACAGTAGAAGCTAGAATCACGGCGTTAGGAAATTGCACGCTACGAATTAAAAATACGCCAGACGAAGGCAACGCATACATTTTTCTCGGTCTGAACCCCACTCTTTGTGAACCCATTCCTGGTCCGTATTTCTGGGGAGAAAAAGTCGTTTCAAGCATCTGTGGGGCAACGCACATAAAGCGTGGCACTCAAAACGTCTTCGGTCTGCCAGACAATACCGATGTGCATATGATGCTGTTGAATTACGACAATAACGCAGGGGTCGGCAGCGTTACGGCAAAAACCGGCGGTGCGACAGCTTTCGCCAAACTCCCAATATATGCCACATGGAGCAACGGAAACTATCAGGCACCCAAACGTTCTGAACCGCTTGTTGACTGGCTCAGAACGCACAAAAATGAATTATTTGACGTTCTAACGGCTGGAAAAAGCCAAGATTTCCTCACGACGCCAAAACGTCGTAACGTCGCAAAACTGGCTGACTATGTAAAGCAAACTCATCACGCGCAAATCCAAGTCGACGAACTAGGTGAATTTTCGGTCATAGATGTTTTGGCTGGCGAAAGTTATCTCAGATTACTGGAATCCCATGAAGCACGCACCAAACCAAAGCCAGTTCTGGTCCCAGCAAGTCGACTGCTGGTAATTGGCATCGATGGTTGTCGCCCTGATGCATTGGCCGCCGCCAACACGCCGAACCTTGATGCACTGATTGAGGACGGAGCGTTCACAAACAAAACGAAGATTCTGGGTGAACGGTACAACGGGAACGACACAGTGAGTGGCCCCGGTTGGTCAAGTTTTCTGACCGGTGTCTGGGCGGACAAGCACGGTGTCCACAACAACAAATTTGAGGGCAAGAATTACGCCACGTATCCACATTTTTTTAAACGCATTAAACAACAGTTTCCTCAGGCACGAACCGGATCGTTTGTAGACTGGGCTCCTATTCAAGAACACATTGTCGAATCGGCCGACATTCACGTCGTTTATCCCGCCGAAGGAGCTGACGAGTACGCTGAGAAAGACATTCTGCTGGCTCGTGCTGCAGGCAATTTCCTGATCCACGGCGAACCACATGCAGCCATGGTCTATTTTGGTGCCGTCGACGAAACAGGCCATAAGCATGGATTTCATCCATCAGTGCCTGAATACGTTTATGCGATTGAAACCGTTGACGAACATATCGGCACAGTCATTCAGGCTATGAAAAGCCGTTCAGACTATGCCACAGAAAACTGGCTTGTTGTGGTTTCGACAGACCACGGCGGAAAAGACAAAGGACACAGCAACGGTCACGAAGTGCCTGAGATTCTGACAACATTCCTGATTGTCAGTGGGCAGGCTTCGACAACAGGCGAGATCGAACAACCAACGTATGTTGTGGATGCCGCAGTCACCGGTCTTGCACATTTGGGCGTCGCGTTAAGGCCGGACTGGAAACTGGACGGTAAGCCCGTAGGCCTTCAGCAGTCGGCACAAGACTAGACTTTTGCGATCAAACGTGTTTTGCGACTATTTGCCTGACTGAACGAAATCAGCATTCTTCAAAACGTTCTCAATCATTTCGTTACCATTATCCGGGCCGGCGCATACGGCGAGGGATCGCTGAGTGGACGGTGGTAACATGGCCAAAAAGTATTACCTTGCGTTCGGTTCGGCAGGCGTGTTTTTCACTCTTCAGGGAACAAGGCACAGACGATGTACAAAATTCGATGTTTGGTACTGGCGGGACTTTTTTTTCACAACTGCCAGCCGCAACGATTGCTGATCCGCAAATTCAAACTCCAACAAATGGTCCATCTGCCGTGAACGATAAAACTAATTCATCATCGACCCTGGCTGCTGACAACCCGTTTGCCACCGTCAGTAACTTGCCTTTTCATACTCCGGCGTTCGATAAGATCAGCACGGAGCACTACCAGTCGGCGTTCATGGCAGGCATGCGCGAACAGCTTACCGAAATCGCCGCGATCGTCGACCAGACTGAAGACCCTGCTTTTGAAAACACCATTGACGCACTTGAAAAGTCCGGGGCTTTGCTGAATCGCGTGCGACAGGTTTTCTCCAATCTGACGTCGTCGAATACCAACGAAGACCTGCAGAACATTCAAACGGAACTGGCTCCTTTACTGGCCGCTCATGCGGATAACATTCTTCTTCATCGAGGATTATTTAAGCGAGTCTCTACGCTGTATGAATCACGCGACAATTTGCCTCTGACCGGCGAACAGCAGGAAGTGTTGCGTCGCCATTACGACGACTTCGTTCGAGCCGGAGCGAAGCTTTCAGATGAACAGCAGAATCGCATTCGTTCTCTGAACGAACAGCTTTCGACTCTGGAAACTAAGTTCGAAGACAACCTGCTGGCCGTTACCAAAGAACGATCCGTCATAGTCGATAGCGTTGCAGAACTGGATGGCCTGTCGGATGCAGACATTGCTGCCGCAGCACAGACCGCCACTGAGCGAGGCCACGATGGAAAGTATGTACTGGAAATCAGCAATACAACGCGAGTTCCCGTATTGAGTTCGCTGAACAACCGTCAACTTCGCCAGCGCGTCTGGGAAGCATCTGCTTATCGAGCACTGGGGCAGGGCGGTGGCATTGACAATCGCCCGTTGATTCTGGAAATCGCACAACTGCGAGCGGAGCGTGCCAAACTACTGGGCTTCGAACATCACGCCGCCTACAAACTGCAGGACCAAATGGCCAAAAGTCCAGCGGCCGCTCGAAAGATGCTGACCGATTTGATTCCCGGAGTTGTTGCCCGCGTTCAACAGGAATCGGCCGATCTCAAAGCGAAAATGAAGGAACTTGGGGCCGATCATGATCTGGCTGTATGGGACTGGGAATACTATTCCGAGAAAGTTCGCCAGACTCGTTTTGAAGTCGATGAAGCGGCTGTAAAACCATACTTCGAAATGAACAGCGTGCTGCAGAATGGTGTGTTCTTCACCATGAATAAGCTGTTTGGCATTGAGTTCCACGAACGAAAAGACCTTCCCGTTTATCACCCGGAAGTTCGAGTCTTCAACGTTATAAACAGCGACGGTTCACAGATCGGACTGTTCTACATTGACTTCTTCAAACGCGACTCAAAACGCGGCGGTGCGTGGATGAGTTCGTTCGTTGATCAATCGACGCTGCTGAATGAAAAGCCAGTCATTGTCAATGTGTTAAACAACCCGCGGCCCGCCGAAGGCGAACCCGCTTTAATCAGCTTTGACAACGTTACCACGATGTTTCACGAAATGGGACACGCGGTTCACGGACTGTTTTCAAACGTTAAGTACCCGTCGGTTTCCGGAACCGCGACTCCCAGAGACTTTGTGGAATTTCCATCGACCTTCGAAGAAGACTGGTGCATCCAGCCAAATATCCTGAGCAACTACGCGGTCAATTACAAAACGGGTGAGCCCATCCCCAAAGAGTTACTGGACAAAGTGATTCTGGCCAGCAAGTTCAACCAGGGGTTTGACACCCTGGAATATCTTGCAGCCGCCATTCTGGATCTTGAATGGCACACTTTAACTGCTGATCAAATCCCCGATGACATCGAATTTTTCGAAGCTGCCACGCTAAAAAAATATGGCATCGACATCCCGGCTGTTCCACCGCGTTATCGCACGGCTTACTTCGCTCACATTTGGGGCGGCGGATATTCTGCTAGCTACTATGCTTATCTCTGGAGTGAAGTGCTGGCGGCAGATGCGTTCGCATACATGCAGGCGAACGGGGGAGCAACTTCGGAAAACGGAAACAAACTTCGTAATGAAGTTCTGTCGCGGGGCAGCAGTCGCGATCCTATGGAATCGTACAAGGCATTCCGCGGACAGGAACCAACAGTGGATGCTCTGCTAATTCGCCGCGGGCTGAAGTAGCAATCACAAGAATGACCGCACACGCGATTTTTTCCTGCCGCCTATAAGCAACCAAAAACGAATATGGTTTTGGCGGCCTGAGACAAGTAGGAGACTCAGATCGCGACTTACTGCAACAAAGTGGGCGAAGCTTAAATTGATCGAAGAGACGAAACCCCACCAGCGATTACCCTAAATCGCCAAAGCCCCCATTGATCCTCACTACATGTCATCTGCAGCGAAAGTCTGAGACACAACATTCAGTTCTGGCATGCGAAACAATGCTCAATAGGCCAAGAGCGGTGGTAACTTATTTGCCAGCGCGAACGATCACATTGCAATCGCATGACATCAATACGACAACACGTGTTGCGCATGTGTAACGGTTTTTCTGTAACAGAATTCGTGTTTATATAGCACAAAACCACTTCCACATAGCACTTAGAGAAAATCAGCACGAACGGCATGTTTTTCGCTGTACTTGGCAGTCAGTTGTTAATTTCACGTTTCGCATGACGTAAACAAGGAGAAACAGAATGATGAAACGAATGATGGTAGCGGCATTCGCTGTCGCCGTGGCCTTGGTGTTCACAGGCAGTCAGGCTTCAGCACAATGTGGCTATGGTGGTGGAGGTGGTTATTACGGTGGCGGAGTTGGCTACTATGGTGGCGGTTCAGGCCTGAGCATTGGCTATAACAGCTACGCTCCGAGAACAGCATTTTCAGTCGGTTACAACAGTGGCCCAAGCTACGGCTATTCGTCGTACAACAGCTACCAGCCGCGGGGACACTACGACTACCACCAAGCGAGCGTTTATCGACACCGCAATCATCTGCACGTGCAGCCCGCTCATTATGACTATCATCGTGGACGACACCACCATCGATAATCGATGCCATTGTCGTTCCGATAAGTCATGTAGCCGCGTTTGTCAGAGGACGAAACTGTTTTCGCTTTCTGACAAACGCGGCTATTTTCGTTTTTGCAAACGCGGTTGCCGCAGAATTGAAAAAACCTTACTTCAACCACCGCTAAACGGGCAGAGTTTAGCCGATTAGTTCAGCAATTGGCTTAACACCCTGTTCGACAAACGAACGCGGAACGCCACGAAAGTCGAATAGACGTTCGGATTCCAGATTGATACCAAGGTTGTGGTAGATCGTGGCAAAGACTTCCTGAAACGTAACAGGGCGGCTATCCGCCTCACCGCCAAGACGATCGGTGGAACCAATCACTTGACCGGTTTTCATTCCTCCGCCAGCCAGCAAAGCGCTGCAGACTCGAGGCCAGTGATCGCGACCGGCGTTATTATTAATCTTCGGCGTGCGCCCGAATTCTCCCCAAACCACGACAGTCACATCGTCCTGCAATCCTCGTTCGTGCAGATCTTCCACCAAGGCGCTGATGCCCTTATCAAAGATAGGCAATTCTTCACGGGCGGTTTTGAAGTTGTTGCCGTGCCAGTCCCAGAAGCTGTGGTTTACTGTAACAACGCGTGCCCCTGCTTCAACAAGCCGTCGAGCCGCCAGAAAATTCTGTGTGCACAACGGGGCCGCGTCACCGCGAGGTTTTGTTTCGTCCTGAGCACCATAGCGGTCTCGCGTTTCCTGACTTTCCCTCGAAACGTCCAGTGCGTTAAACAGTTCTGGCGACGTCAGAATTCCCATCGCCTGTTGAGTAAACGTGTCCATACCAGTCATCCTGCCGCTGGAATCACAGTCGCGTCGAAACTTGTCGAATGACGCCAGCAACTGATTTCGTTGTCCGAGTCGGTCAGCCGTGATCCCCTGCAGAACAAGGTCATCGCGCCCCGGTCCTTTCGGTGAAAAAGCGGAATGCCCGAGTCCCAGAAAACCGGGGCTTGGTTCGTTGTAAGGCCGATGCTTTGTCGTATAGCACATGCTCACAAACGGCGGAGCTCCAGGAGTGACGGGGCCTTCAAAACGGCTTACCACAGAACCAAAATGGGGCCATCCACCAGCTGCAGCATTTTGTTCGTGATACCCGGTCATGCATTGATAGGAATAATGAGCATCCTTCGCCCCGACCATAGAACGGATCGGCACAACCTTGTCCATGTTCCGAGCAATGCCTGGTAGTAATTCGCAGATTTCTATTCCGGGTACGCTGGTGCTGATCGGTTGAAACTCACCGCGAATTTCCTTCGGTGCAGCAGTTTTGATGTCATACATATCCTGATGCGGGGGACCACCGCACAGGTAAATCATGATGACAGATTTGTGACGAGGACGGGTGCCAGCTGATGCCCCCGATTCGGCCCGAAGCAGTTGAGGCAGACTCAAACCAGCAGTACCAAGTCCACCGATTCGCAATGCGTCTCGCCGGGTAACACCGTTGCAGAGTTTTCGTCTGGATGAATCAGGACCATGCACGGATAGCATGATTTTGCTCGCGAAATAAGTGGAGGGGGATAAAGGCAGGAGTCGCCAGTCTAGCACCTGCCACCTGGGTAGTCGACACAAAGTCGCCGCAGTTCAGTCCCCGGGGCCGCATTGGAGCCGGCCAACCAAATTCATTTAAAGAAACAACGACATTCCGGAGTAACCGGCGGATTTGACATTCCAAAGCAACTATTCCTCGAAAACGTTCGCTGCTATACCGTTGTTGATCGTCAATGCTGTCGGCGAGACTGATCAATCGTTGCAAACGGAAATCCCCTTCCCCGATGCATGAAGGCAGTCCCCACAAACTCGCTGTATTGACTGGCGACAAACTACGTTTTCCAGACCAACCTCAGCAAATCCGTCGCCCAAATCTTGAGGCTTTTGTGTCTATTACCGCCTGAGTAGAAATGCAACATTCAATTTCATCGGCAGCCGGCGCACGACTTCGGCTTTCGAAAGTCATTTCCGTTACGGAATACGCACTCGATGTCACCGAAGGGCAACGTAAAGGGCAAGCTGAGAGTATCGCATTTAATTTTGGACAAGGACGGAAAGAGCTATCACCGAGGTCTTTCGGGTAACGCAATTGCTATGAAAGTTCGAATTCCGGGAGTCGCCGACGCGTGCGAAGCTCTCAATGCTGCTCATCCCTCTCGGGCCGGTATTCCGCCAGGTCGAGTGATTTCTATTGTCACAGGAAATAGCGGTACGCCTTTATACCTGCAGGTTGTCGAAGCATTCATACAGTATCAGGATCAGGATCAGCCCCTACACTTTGACCGCCTTGAAGACAAAACGACGTAACCAAGCCGATACAACATCGCCAACAAGTCAGACGCCAATGTATTTGCGCGTGCTGATTTCCTGCATATCACAAAGCGATGGATCACTCAAAACACAACAAGGGACTGTTGCTAAATAACCGAGCGGGATTCCCGGACACGATTTTGACGTGGGAAACGACTATGATTGAGCGGAGTTATTTCGCTTTGAGGCGTGTCAGTCAAACGGTGCACCGATTTCGTTCTGCTACGGAAGTGTTTCATTCCAAGTGGTGAACCGACGCTCAAAACAGTTGACGTTTGATGTTCGGAGCAACACAGCAAACACCATGTTTTTATTTATCTGGAAATCAAACTCGCCTATGTAGACATGGTCCGAATGTGAGGAATGGCAAAAGTACCATCCTCACGAACGAATCTATGTTTGCGATCGCGACTAACTTAAGTCGCTGGCGTTCGACTTACATGAGGACGGGTTTGGCCAGCCGCCTGCGGATCGGCACGATCTGGCCAACGTGCATCATAACGTGAGTCGAAATCAAGATGAACAGTGATCCAACCGTTGGGCAGAAGTCACGCATGGCTTCGGGGCCTGGCTGATCCAGATGTGCATCACTCAGGCCGTCAAGAGCAGCGAACGTCGCAGCCTGAACTTTTTTAAACAGTTCGACGTACTCAGCTTTGGTACAGAACTGAGACGCATCATCGCTGCCAGCATTTTCTTTGGTATGACTTTCCGTAAAACCGGCCGGCAGTTCAGCCGCAGCACCAGGAACTGCCATATTCAACAGATTGCTCTCCGAACTGATGAGATGTCCCAACTGCCAGGCGATGTGATTGCAGCCGTCCCCGGGTCGCTGCAGCAACTCTTCATCGGCAAGATCGCCGATGTAACTGTTCATTACCATCTGGCTTAATCCGTAGGTCTGCTTGATAGCTTCGTGAGTGTTCATGTGTTGTTTTCCGCAGGCATGTTCTGTTTAGAGAAGCAAGAAAATATTCAAGCGGCGAGCATAGCATTGATCGGGCCTGGCATTCCAGCCAAAGCTCCCTGAGACTGCGTTCAATTGAACGCCATCACCGTCTACTGTGACACTGAACTCAGAATTCGTCGCAACTTTGGGGGCCGCGGCAGCGTAAGCGTCGAACCTAAAGTATGTCGCTGATTGGTGAATCGCAATGATTTTTTTCGCGAACGCAGCTACAAGAGCTGGCTAATGGGGCGGTGACGGCTATCCGGAGAGCGTCCTCCGCGTCATTTGCAGTAGCCGTGGAATGCTGATCGGCTGGCTCCATGTCTCTGATCGAAACCTGTTTCAGTCGCATGCACAGTTCGCTTAGCTCCGAGCATTTTTGCAAACGTCGAGCGATGGCTTCTGCGAACATGTCGACCGGATCGACTGATCAAGTCGCTTCAGCTTCGTCACCTTTCAGATACTGCAGATCCAACAGGTCCTTTCGGCGGCCCGCTCGTTTCTTCCTGATAATCATACCTTGACGAGCGATTACGGGAATACCAAACCCTTCAAAGCTCATCAGCACTCGGTGATTCCAGACGTCAGCGTAAACCGGTGTTACCAGCATGATGTCAAGCGGCAATAGCTCTGTTTCGCGGACTTTCGAGACTCGATGAATTGTTCCGGCGTTGTCGGTTCTGGGCTTCAGCGGAATCGTGAATCCGCATTCAGCGACGGCGGCCCGAGCTTGTTCGAGGTCGTCTTCCCGGATGATGATGTCGATGTCTTCCGTCGCACGTACGAACCCATCGGCCGCCATCGCCAGGCCTCCACACAGCGCATACTCCCGTTGAACTTCGTTCAGTTTCAGCGCGAGTTCGCGGGAGCCATCACAATCTAATAATCAGGTACCGGAGGGTCGTAGCTGTACAGCAAGAACGTGCATCGTCCAGGAAACACGAATCCACCACAACATGCACCTTCACGCATTCGTCATAGACGGGAGTCCATCATCCGTTCCTGTTCAGCCAAAACTCGAGCCAATGAAGGCCTTATTTCAGCCCCCACTTTCCACGACCGCAATTCTATTAGTTTTCCGCCAGACTGCTGAATCTCACACTTTGCCCAAATCTTCCGTTCGCTTGCGGTTAGGTGTGATCTATCAAGTAACGCTACGATTAAAAGCGGGCCAACTTGAGAGAATACGATTCTAAAGCCCGCACGGACTGCACCGCCAAGCAACGAGTACAAAGCTGGTGAATCGTCTGGGGTATCATAAGAAAGCAGTGCTGCGAAAATGGCCTGTTGGAACTTGCCTTCCCAAGCAGTTAGCTACGGCAGGTACGGCAGGTACGGCAGGCCTGCCGAATCCGATCGTCTACCGCGGTATGGTCTTTTGCTCCAGAGACTCCCAGCCAGTGCTGAAGGAAACTGACGTCGTAAACGTCAAGAGGCTATTAGTATATGAGGAGCTACTGTCTTCAGAAACTACGTCAAAAAAATTGCGGCCCTCTGTTTCGGCAAACCGTCCTTCGCGCTCCTTGCAAAACCATTCTCGCTTGTACTGACGGTTTGTGTGACGTTGCTTTTGTCTGTCGCAAAACCTACAGCCCTTTTGCAGATTGGAGATCCATCGTTCCTCTGCGAATTTTTCCCAAATGTGCCCGTTCTTGACTAAATGCCTCATTTCGCGGCATAGCTTGCATTGCTTCGTCGCGTCCACGATTCGATTTCTTATGAAACGGGGCACTACAACAAAATCGGAGTTCGCAGTTTTTCAACTCAATGGTTCTTGCCACGCCGCCTTAAGTTCAAGAAGACGCACGTCCAACATAGAACCTGCCTCCAAACGATTACTGGTCGTGGTTGTACCAATCAAAGTTGACTTTACAGTGATCGAAAATGCCGCAGCGTTGGCAGGTTCAACTTCCACGACGAAGCGCCCGTTACTTTCGGCGAACAGATCGGCCGCAGTAAGGTCGCCGTTGAGGGTGACACCGATGCCTCCGGCAAACGCCATTTCTGCTGCGGCGACGGCCAAGCCGCCTTCGCTGAGGTCGTGGCAACTGCGGACGAAACCACCTTTGATGGCGGCGTGAAGGGCTTTGTATGTCTGAAGGTTTTCGACCGCGTTGACTCGTGGCACTTCGCCGCCCTCGAGGCCGTTAACGAGGTTAAAGTGACTGCCGCCGAGTTCTTCCGGATTAGTCTTGCCCACCAGATACAGCTTGTTGCCAGCAGCTTTCAGGTCCATCGTGACGGCTTGCTCGACATGGTCGATCTGGCCAAGTGCTGTTATCAGCAGCGTTGATGGAATGGCCACCGTTTGTCGGTGGCCATCTTTGTCTTCGTAGCTGAATTCGTTGTTCAGGCTGTCTTTGCCGCTGACGAATGGTGTTCCGTAAGCAACTGCGATGTCCTGACAGGCAAGGGCGGCTCGGACCAGTGTTCCCAGAGTTTCAGCACGTTCTGTGTTGCCCCAGCAAAAGTTGTCGAGAATTGCGATTTTGGATGGGTCAGCTCCGACAGCCACGCAGTTGCGAATAGCTTCGTCGATTGCACTGGCAGCCATCCAATACGGATCTTCGTCGCCAAGATGTGGATTCATGCCACAGCTGATCACAAGTCCTCGATTGGAATTCAGGTCAGGGCGAACAACAGCAGCGTCGGATGGGCCATCGTTGTTGATTCCGACTAACGGCTTCACGACGCTGCCCGCCTGAACTTCGTGGTCGTACTGACGGATGATCGATTCTTTGCTGGCTACGTTCAGGCTGCCCAGAATCTTTTTGAGATCATCTGTGTAGTCGGTTTTGGACAACGCTTTGGCAAGTGTCGCACCGGTTCGACTGACTGGGGGAACCAGCCCTGGTGTGGGAATGTTGTATGTCGCTTCACGAATGACCGGCGGTCGGCCGTCGTGCAGGAATTCCATGGTAACCCGGCCGACTTCGTTATCTTCGTACTTCAGCACAAGTTCTTTGGTGTCGGTGAACTTTCCGAGAACACTGGCTTCGACACCTTCGGATTCGCACAACGCTTTAAATTCGGCGACATTACTTTCGGGAACGGCCAACACCATGCGTTCCTGAGCTTCGCTGATCCAGATTTCGGTGTAACTTAAACCGGAATATTTCAACGGAGCCTTATCCAGCCAGACTTCGGCGCCGGTCTTTTCGCCCATTTCGCCAACGGCACTGCTGAATCCGCCAGCGCCGCAGTCTGTGATGGCCGTGTAAAGGTTGCGATCACGGGCTACCAGCAGCACATCCAGCACCATCTTTTCGGTGACCGGATTACCGATTTGTACAGCACCGCCACTGATGCTTTCGCTGTCTTCCGTCAGTTCTGCAGAACTAAACGTGGCACCGTGAATTCCGTCTCGTCCCGTTCGTCCTCCAACGGCAACAATCAAATCGCCGGGTGACACCTTTCCCTCGCTTTTGTCGCGAGGAATCATGGCGATGTTGCCACAGTACACCAATGGATTGCCAAGATAACGGTCGTCGAAATACACAGCACCATTTACCGTGGGAATGCCCATGCGGTTGCCGTAGTCCCGAACTCCGCTAACAACGCCCTCCATTACAGCTTTCGGATGTAAAACTCCTGGTGGCAGCTGGTCGGCGGGAAAGTCTGGTCGAGCAAAACAGAAAACATCGGTATTGCAAACCGGGCGAGCTCCCAGGCCAGTTCCCATTGGGTCGCGAATGACTCCGCCAAGTCCCGTGTTCGCTCCGCCGTACGGTTCGATTGCTGATGGGTGGTTATGAGTTTCCACCTTGATGCAGACGTCCTGATTTTCATCGAAGGTGACAATGCCTGCGTTGTCTTTAAAGACACTGACGCACCAGTCTTTGTCGCCAAGGTTTTCGCGAATCGTCATTGTGGCTGCGAATACAGTTTCCTTCAGCATGTTTTCAAACTGAATTTCACGAACCGTTTCACCGTTCTGCGTTTCGACATAATGAATACGACCGGCCAGAGTTTTGTGAGAACAATGCTCACTCCACGTTTGAGCAACAGTTTCCAATTCGATGTCAGTGGGATCACGATCCAGCGATGTGAAGTAGTCGCGAATGGTCTGCATTTCGGCCAGTTGCAGGTACAACTGACCTTCGGCCGATAGCTTCATCAGCGCGTCATCAGAATCTATGGTTCGAATCGGAACAGTTCCAAGCCGAAACTGGTACTCAGTGCCGACATTCAAATCGTCAAGTTGCAATGGGCCGCTGATAATGTGTTCAATTGCATCGTTGGCAATGACCTTCGAACAGACTCGTGCGTATTCAGCCTCCGAAAGTTCGCCGGTCAGCCAGTATTTTCGGCAGGTGGCAACGGCGGTTACGCTCAGGCCTTGCTGAACCAATGCTTTGGCCGCGTTTTCGGCGACACTGTCTGTAACACCTGGGTGCAGCAGGACGTTCAGGCAGTCCTTTACCTGGACAGCTTTGTCCGGAAGTGCCTTTACGTTGAAATGCTCGACGACTCCGTCGCACAACAGCACTTCCGCAGCCTTGTTGGCATCTGCTTCCGTAAGTTCACCTTGAATCAGAAATGACCGAGCAGACCGGACGTCGGCGAGGGTGTGAATTCCCAGGCTTTTGGCATCGGCAAGCATTCGCTGACCTTCGTGATCGCGAGCATCCTGAGACGGCAGAATTTCAACTTCCCAAAGCATCTTTACGTTCCGTTTGTTCAACATTCGCAGGCCAAAAAACGCAAGGCGTTGTTCTGGCTTTCAGGCCGAAAAAGGGGGCTTCCGATGCAGCAAGCTAATCGACTCGGCCCATAGAAAGGAAGTATTTCAGTCGTGAAACCAGAGTACAAGCAGCCTGAAAGCGGACCTTCCGAAGATTGCAAAAGCGAGATCAATAAGTCGCCTATTTCTCAGACTTCGCCGTTTGCAACCGACTTCACTGACTGCCACGATACACAGATAAACCAAACTATACCCTGTGAACGGAGATAAGTTGAAATGAGACTGCGCCCATTTGCCCTGACTGTGACCGTCGTTCTACAACTCGCCCCAATTGCCAACGCACAGGAATGGAAAAGCGGAGTTGACTGGCAGATGCCGCCATTGGTTACTGCAGGAACCACAAACGACCAGCCGCCATCAGACGCCGTCGTGTTATTCAATGGAACAAACCTTTCAGCCTTCGAAAACGGCGATAAGTGGCTAGTCGAAGACGGCGTCGCCATCCCGAAAGGCGGCGAGATTGTCAGCAAACAGCATTTCGGCAGCATGCAACTACACGCGGAATGGGCGTCGCCAACAGAAGTCAGGGGATCAGGGCAGGGCCGCGGCAACAGTGGAATTTTCCTGATGGGGCTGTACGAAGTTCAGGTCTTGGATTCGTTTGAAAACGAGACTTACTTCGATGGTCAGGCGGGGTCCATTTACAAACAAACGGCGCCACTGGCGAACGCCATGAGAAAACCGGGGGAATGGAATACATATGACATCATCTTCAATGCTCCCGTGTTCAAAGTGAATGGCGAGGTCGAAACACCCGGAAACGTGACATTAATACACAATGGAGTGCTGTTACTAAATCACTTCGAACTGCTTGGCCCAACCAGCTATATCGAGGCACCGCACTACCAGCCTCACGCGGAAACTGGGCCAATTTCATTACAATTCCACGGCGACCCAGTAAAATTTCGCAACATTTGGGTTCGCGAGCTTAAGCCAGCAGTCGGAAAGCGAACGTCTGCGGGGTTTCATATAGGCAAGAAGCCAGAATCTAAGCCCAAGGCCGACGAACAGCAGAAGGACCGTGAGGCTTCAAAAAAAGAAGGCGAAGTCGGTGAAGGGCCGGATCAATCGGCGGAAGGCAAAAGCCAGAGTCTGCCACAAGGAACTGACGAAATACATCTGCCGAAGTAGGCGTTCCTCTTTCGAATCTAATTGCTTCATTGTGCTGCTGCAATGGCGAAAGCGCCTAAAGCCGCTGATCTCTTTGTGCTTAGAAATGGCAAGAGGCGGGAGCAGTCTCCTGCTTTTTGCCGTTCAGCAGCGAACTAAGTTCAGTGCTTTCGAACTCCATACGTTCGTTTTTGGCTAATTTCATCTTTCGAATCACATCCCGCTTGGCGCAGTGTGAGGCTTACGTCATTTGTAGGGGGAGTAGCCTATGTACCTCCCTGTCAGTTTTCGGCTGAGTGGTACTTAGATCTGTTTTGCTCATTCGATTAATCCGCGGTCCGCGGGGAGTTACAATGCCGATCTGCTTAACACGGTGCTTGGCTGTTTTTTGTTGCGCGGTGTTAATATGCCCCAATGCGAAATCGGGAATTATCAGTTCTTACGACTTCATTGACAGCTTTGTTGCGGACGGAAACTATGTGGGGCCTGGACAGTACGATGTAATCAATGGCCAAACCGGATTGGTGTTTGGTAACGCAGGTTTTTTTGCCGACGGCCGCAACGACTTTACGGTTTCGGTGACGACATCGGGCTTAGGTGCCGTTGGTGGGGTAACCTACAACGCGGCAACTGAATCTTCAGGCGTGGGATTAAAGAGCGGGTTGTCTGCAACTGGTGGAGTTTCAAGTAACAATCCCGGTCATAAATGGTCTCAGCAGATTGATGTGCTTTTCGACATTAGTTCATTGCGGGTTGAGGCACGTGATGTAGCCGACTTTTCAGTTTCCAGCGCGAATACCGCCGCCATCCTCTGGGAGTCGACCATCGTTCAGTACCTGGACATAGCCGGGAATCCGTTTTCGCCAGTCCCAACAATCAGCTCTTACCTGAATCATTCCGTTACTAACGGACCGAATGGAATCGGAACCGCTCAAGCAGATTCCACAGGAACAGTGTCGAATGTGGGGACGGATTCTGTTTCCTCTGGCTCAACGGGCGGCAATAATTCCACATCCGCGTTTGACACTCCTGCCAAATTGGGGATTACGAACGCTATAACTCTGATTGGTGGAGTCAGGTTTATTCATTTGATCGAAGACGTTCGCGGGATCAACAACGGGAATAGCAGTCTGACGGCGACGATCAATAATCTTCGCCTGTCAAACTTTGAAGCCAGCGCTGTTCCAGAACCCTCGGCAATTGCGTTTCTGGGGTGCGTTTTTGGCTGCTGTTATGTCGCTCGTCGACGAAGTGAAGCCGGGGCAAGCTGACCTTTCACTTCGTCTTCATTAAAGGCAGTCCTAAAATCACAAGTACGCCGCGAGGAAGTGAACCCAGCCATTGCAGAATTCACTCGCTCGTGCGTTGTGCCTGTACTGGATAGTTCGGCGAAGCGGTTTTGGGAACGCTTCCAAGTTGTTGTGGTGTACTGCGGATCGATTTTAGCGATCAACAACTGCCGCAATTCCCACGATCTGTAACCGCCGAGAAATCGATTTACGCGAATACAATTGGTTATTCCGAGCCAAAATCGTCCGCATAAATATGTCGGCTGCACTAACCAAGGAACTCGCAATGGGAAGTATCGTTTCACTTATCATCGCGACGATGATCCGGGGTGTTTTTCTATTTGTGCATCCCGACGGCGCCGACGAAGCCTGACAGCCTAAGTTGTGAAGGCAGAAGCTCAAGGCATGAGCGGCAGAATCGAGCCCGACCGATCAACGAACTGACAGGGATGCTGTGCGGGCATACCAGTTGCATTTGTATCCCAGCAAGCCCTTGACCGAGCTCACGGTGACGCAACGAACGCGACGACTCGAGACGTTGCGATGCAGCCACAAATGAGACCGCCGGAATAGAGTTCAGGTATTTTCCCCGCTTCGGCCTACTTCTTAAAATCGTCCATTGGTGAAACGTCGAGCGTCATCGCCTGTTGTTCTTCCGAACAATCAGCGACAAAAGTTTCGAACGGGTTGATCAATGCCCGTTTGGCAGGGGCGACAGGTTGGGCCGCTCGATCAGGAATAACGACGGATGCTGCAGGAGAGGCGACAATTTGGTGAACGTGTGCGGCCGTCTGCGTTTCGGCCGTCTGTGTTTCGGCCGTCTGTGTTTCGGCCATCCGTGTTTCGGCCATCCGTGTTTCGGCCGTCTGTGTTTCGGCCGTCTGTGTGGCTGATACCTGTGTGTTTAACACAGGTTCGTTTGTTTCGGGCGAGTCTGATTCAGGATCATTTTCTCGTGGTGGACGTGGTCCCTGAAATTGATAGAACTGACATTCGAGGCGACCGTTGTATAGTTTTCGTCTGCGGTCAGCGCGGCGGCCATAAAGATGTTCGAAGCCTTTGTAAGACGTAAGCACATAAATACTCCACGAATCCAGTGACGCGAACGTGCGTCCCATAATTCGGTAGACAGCTTCCACTTCCTCTGTTTCGCCAAGTCGTTCTCCGTATGGCGGATTGGTGATTATGCAACCAAATTCGAGCGGCGTTTTCAAATCGCTGACTTCCTGACAGCCAAAGCGAATACTGCCACCAACTCCAGCATCCGTCGCACCTCGCTGAGAAAGGCGGATGGCACTGGGATCATGATCGTAGGCCATAATTGGAGCAGGCAGGTCTCTAAGGCGCACATCACGTGCTTCCGCGCGGACCTCCTTCCAGATAGCCCGATCGAACCAAGGCCAGTCTTCGGCGGCAAACGACCGCTGAAGTCCAGGTGCGATGTTTCGCCCAATCATTGCAGCTTCGATGGGAATGGTGCCGCTACCGCAAAAAGGGTCAATCAACGGTCGTTCAGGATTCCAATAGCTGAGCATTATCAAACCGGCGGCCATAGTTTCCCTAAGCGGTGCCGAACCAACAACCGGACGATAGCCGCGTTTGTGCAGCCCGGGCCCCGTGGTGTCGATGGTCAGAGTGGCGATGTCCTTCAGTAGCGAGACTTCCACCCCGAACTCGGCACCGGATTCTTCAAAACGGAAGCGGTTGTGAGTTTTCTTCAGACTTTCAACGATTGCCTTCTTCGCCGCTCCCTGAACCTTCGGCACAGCGTGTAGCCGAGAACGAACGCTGCGACCTTTCACAGGAAATTTAGCATCAACCGGTAGTACGTCAGCCCACGGAAGTTCGACGATTTGATCGAACAGCATGCCAAAATCCGGTGCGGGGAATTCCCCCATGCGTATCAGAACGCGATCGGCAGACCTCAACCAAAGATTGCAGCGAGCAATGTCGCGTTCGTCGCCGGAGAACAAAACACGCCCGTCCGACACTCTACAATCCCGGTAACCGAGTTGCTCCAGTTCACGAGCCACAACGTTTTCCAGCCCAAAAGTAGTCGTGGCGATGAGATCAAAGCGTGGCATTTGTGTTGCTCGGTTACTCTTTGCCGGGTCTGAAGGCAAATTAAGTTGAAAGTGACTCGGGTTGTAAATATTCGGGGCTGCAGAAAAACATATCCGCCGACAGCTTGCCTGGAAGATAGACTTCTTTGGACCGGGAAGATGGCAAGGTGCTTTACTTTCCTGGAAAAGGACAACTAGAATCGGTTGGAGTTTAGGGAAAGCTGAATGTTCCCTGCTGTCGAAGATTGATTACGGCCGGAATTGAGCGATCATCTGGCTTCCAATTGGACTCGACGAATCGAGTTTTACATTAATTTGACCGCGAATGCGGCAGTGATTGTCCCGGAAGGTCACAAGTATGCAGGTTGCGATTACCTGTCGGCACGGCAGCATTACTCAGGATCTACGAGAATACATCACTCGGAAATCAGAGAAAGTCGTCCGCTATCTGGGTGAAGTCAGCGAAATTGACGTAACCATTGAATTCGAAAACAGTCGCGTTAGCGTCGAAATGCTGGTGGAAATTGAAGGCTACCACACCATCGTTGCTCACGTGGAAGGTGACGATGTAGGAGCCACATTCGACAAGACATTGTCGAAGATGGAACAACAGGTCCATCGATACAAAGAAAAGTCGAGAGATCACCGACGAGACAAGCCGGTCAGCGAAGTGACTCGGTTGCCGGAAGACGACGCAGACACAGACGTTGCTGAAGATCTGGAAGACGAGTAAGAAATTACTGAACGGCGGGAGCTTGCCGCAGAACGCCGGGAATATCCTGCAACAGAATGGCTCGCCACTAGAACCTGGCGAACGACCAGCAGGGAATGGGTACGAAAAAAGTGCCCGAGCGTCGGCCAGAACCGTCATTGCGACGGAATCATTTAGAATTTGGATCGAATAAAGATAAGGTTTCAAGAAAATGAAGTTGACTGATTTTGTCGTTAAAAGTGCAGTGATACCCGAACTGAAAGCGACATCTAAAGAAGATGTCATTCGCGAAATGGTGTGCAGCCTGAAGAACTCAGGCAACATCAAAGCAGAAGATGAAGAAGCAGTTGTAGAAGCAATTCTAAAGCGTGAGGAATTGGGCTCCACTGGAATTGGCAACGGGGTCGCTGTACCTCACACGAAGCATCCTTCTGCTGACCAGCTGGTTGCTACGGTCGCTATTTCCCGAACAGGTGTGGATTTCTCCAGCCTTGACGGCGAAAGCGTGTTCATTCTGTTCCTGCTCGTTTCTCCACCGGATCGTCCCGGAGATCACCTTCGTGGATTAGAAAACATCTCCCGCCATCTTCGCAGTCAGGACTTTTGCAACTTTTTAAAGCAGTCCAGCACGACCAACGACATTTGGGAGCTTCTGGCGGAAGCCGACAGTGTCGACGAAGAAGACGATTCCTAAGGAATGCAGGCATTCAATGGCCGCATTTCCGTGCGGCCATTGTGTTGTTTGCGGAGGCGCGAAATGACCAATGGTGAACCAATACGACGTCGGGTTATGCTCGCCCACTGTAATGGACTGCACTTAACTCCAATCGGCGCCATCGTGAAGGCGACCTCGGGGTTCGACGCCGAAGTGAAGATCAACTTTGACGGCAAGGTTGCTCACACGCGATCTGCAATGGAGTTGATGCTGCTTGGGGCCACATTAGGGGCGGAATTGACTCTTGAATCATTCGGTACAGACGCAGAATCGGCATTGCAGGCAGTTGCGGATATTCTCGAAACAGACCCCACTCACGCATAATCCCCTAGGTGCGTTACGTTTGAGATAGTGCTGAAATCGTCACATGATGCTTCCGCACTAAAAGCTTTTGATTCGTGCTGTATGCCGACTTGTGCACGAGCGGAGCAAACTGTCAGCCGCCAATGGCGGGCAGATCATTAGCGAATCCGGGCTTGATCGCCCCAGATTCGACATTTAGTCGAGCAAGTCGGTACACTCCAATGAAAAAACTTTTCTGCTCAACCAGTCGTTGAGCAACCGGTTTGCATTCGTGCAACTCAGCCGGTTGAATCATGTCCCTTCTTATCCACATTGTCGGATCTTGGTAAATCATGCAGGTTCGTAGCGGAATCCCGGTTTCTCCAGGAGTAGTTGTCGGACCAGCACTTGTGCTGGGTTCCGAAGACTTTCGCATACCTCGCAATTACCTTAGTCGTGATGCCGTTGAGGTCGAACTGGTTCGATTCAAGACAGCTCTCGATAGCGTGTGCAGCGACATCGAAGAACACGAGATACTTGTCGGTGACCTGCTCGGAAGCCAGTACGCAGCCATATTTTCGGCCCACTTGCAGATGGCTCGCGATCCTCGACTTGTCGGTGAGGTTGAATCGCTGATTCGCGACGAATGTTATTCCCCCGAATATGCCGTCAGCAAGACCCTAAGACGCTATGCACAGCAGATGCAGAACCTAGGCGACCAATATCTGGCTGAGCGAGCACTCGATATCTTCGATCTGGAAAAACGGCTACTACGCAAGCTACTTGGGGAAAGCCGAGAAGAACTCAGCAACCTGACACAGCCTGTTATTATTCTGGCTCACGACCTGACGCCGGGTGAAACGGCAACGCTCAACACGGAATTCGTAATTGGTTTTGCCACAGAAGTCGGTGGACACACCAGTCACACAGCGATCCTTGCCGGAGCGCTGGAAATTCCCGCGGTGGTAGGACTTGGTCGCTATCTTGCCGGCGTGTCCGGTGGCGAAACCGTCATTCTGGATGGCGATCATGGCCAGGTCATCATTGACCCAGACGAAGCCACACTTGAACGATACCGCGATTCACAGGCAAGAAGCATTCGTGTGCGTGAGCGGCTGGAGTCATTGGAAATCCTCGACTCCGAAACATTGGATGGCCAGCGTGTTCAGATTTATGGCAATATCGAATTTCCAGAAGAAGTGCACCAGTGCATCAAGCGTGGAGCTGACGGCGTAGGACTGTACCGAACGGAATTCCTGTACCTCGGCGGTAACAAAGAGCCCACAGAGCAGGACCATTACGAAGCTTACTGTCAGGTATTAAAAGCCTGTGGCGATCGTCCTGTGGTAATTCGCACTTTGGATATCGGTGCAGACAAGGTTCCAGCCAGAATTCGAGATCGTTTTGCGGACAGCCAGAATCCAATGCTGGGGCTTCGCAGTATTCGGCTAAGCCTGCAAAGCACTCCGCTGTTCAAAGTTCAGCTGAGAGCTGTACTTCGAGCAGCCGTCTTCGGTAACTGCCGAATCATGTTTCCGCTGGTCGCCTCACTTCTGGAATTCCGGCAGGCGCGAATGATCCTGATGGACGTCATGGAGGATCTGGAAGACGAAGGCATCGAATTTTGTCGTGATTTGCCAATTGGAATGATGGTGGAGGTCCCTTCGGCCGTCATTCTGGCCGAAGAATTTGCCAGAGAAGTTGATTTCTTCTCAATTGGCACCAACGACCTCATTCAATACACCTTGGCTTGTGATCGATCCGATCCCTCGGTTGCAAATTTATACCGTTCAGGCGATCCTTCCATCCTTAGAATGATCCAGTCCGTCCTGAAAGCCGGTGAGCGTCACGGTAAATCAGTCACGATCTGTGGCCAAATGAGCTCTGATCCCCGTTTTATGCCGCTTTTATTGGGGTTGGGTTTGCGGCAAGTCAGTGCCTCGCCGCACGCTATCCCTCGACTTAAAGAAGTTATTAGAAACATATCCATACCCGAAGCCGAGCGAATTGCGGCGCACGCCTGTTCGCTGGATCTGGCTCGGGACGTTGAACATTACCTTTTGGGAGAACTGGGGCGAATCTGCCCGGATCTCGTTGTTTGAAATAGCCCTGGCCGCTTCCGGCCTTTTATGACACACCAACGAACACACGCGTCACAGAAACACAGCCAAATTGCCACAATAAGCCCGCCAATGCGGACATCTTTGTAGCCAACGGGCTGAAAACTGTGCTACACCTCTTATTCAGAGGTTAATGTCGAAACTGAAAGATGAAAGGAATGCATCAGATTGGATGATTGACCGAATTGTTCTGTTTCCGCCGCCGACAAGGCCCTTCGCTAGGCCGGCGCGACCAACATGACAGACCGTCTTTTTCCTAAATGCCAACTGAGTTGAATGACTTGCCTGGCGCCAATCTGCTTTGTTCTTCAACATTGACTGCCATCGACAACGCTCGGTGTTCGTTCCAACGAACGAAAGCTGAGTTATGAAAAAAGAAATGCTGATCAACGTGCTGCAACCGGAAGAAAGCCGGATTGCTATCGTTGAAGACGGGATTCTGGAAGAACTCTACGTCGAGCGAAGTAGTGCTGAAAACTACGTCGGCAATATCTATAAGGGCAAGGTGGTTAACATCGAGCCTAGTATTCAGGCCGCCTTCATCGACTTTGGAGTTGGCCGCAACGGTTTCCTGCATGTTAGCGACGTCGAATACCAGTACTATAAGCACCTGGTGAAAGACAATCCCGGTCGCGACAATCCAGATCGCGATGATGACGACGAAGACGATGCTCCATCAGGTGGTCGCGGCGGTCGTCCCCCGAAGCATCTCAACGAACGAAATGCTCGCAACAAGCCACCAATTCAGGAGATCTTCCAACGCGGCAGTGAAGTTCTCGTGCAAGTCATCAAAGAAGGCATTGGGAATAAGGGACCAACACTTTCGTCCTACATCTCAATTCCTGGCCGATACCTTGTACTGATGCCCGGACTGCAGCGTGTTGGCGTAAGTCGTAAGATTTCCGATGAACGTGCTCGACGACAGTTGCGTCAGGCGATGCGAAACATCCAGCCGCCAGAAGGGCTTGGCTTCATCGTTCGAACGGCAGGCGTCGATCGAGAAGAAGCAGACCTGAAACGTGACCTGAAATATCTGCTGCGACTCTGGGAAACCATTGTCAGCAAGCTCAAGAACAAAACAGGCCCCGCTGAAATCTACGCCGAATCAGACATGATGATTCGAACGATGCGAGACATTTACACGGGTGAAATCGATGCGGTGTGGATTGACGAAGATTCAGCTTATGAACGTGCTCACGAATTCATGAAGATCGTGATGCCTAAACATGTTGGACGCGTCAAACGCTTTACAGAACCAGAACCGCTGTTTAGCTATTACGGCATCGAAGACGAAATCGCTCGAATCCAGGACCGCAATGTTCCATTGTCCGGAGGCGGATCTCTAGTCATCGACCAAACGGAAGCATTGGTTGCCATTGACGTCAACAGCGGAAACTTTCGCGTTGATAATGACGCTGAAGAAACCGCATATCGCATGAACCTGCGTGCCGCGGAAGCTATTGCTCGTCAAATCCGCCTGCGGGATCTCGGCGGGGTCATCGTAAACGACTTTATCGATATGCGAGAAGAACGCCATCGTCGTGGCGTGGAACGAGCACTCCGAAATGCCGTTCGTCGCGACAGAGCACGCACCCGGGTACTTCGCATTAGTCCGTTTGGCCTGATCGAAATGACTCGGCAACGCATTCGACCATCGTTGCGGCGCAGCGTATATCAGGACTGCCCGTGCTGCAAAGGTGTCGGCCAGGTTAAGACTTCGGAAAGCCTCACAATTGAAGTCATGCGATTGGTAATGTCTGCAGCCAGTAACGAGGACGTTGCAACAATCGTTATCGAAACTCACGATCGCGTGGCCAACGATCTAAACAACCGAAAACGCAAAGAAATCATCAGCCTGGAAGACGATCGTGATGTCGTCGTGACAATCGTGTCTCGATCCGACGTTGCTCCTGAACACCTTGTTGTGACCTGCAAAGACGAAAACGGAAAACCGGTTGTAATTCGCGACTAGGGTTTCAATATTTGAGCTCTTCGCCGCCAGTGTCTGGTGAGCAAATTCGATTTGCATCACCAGATTCCGCGACTCTCGCCAGTTGCCCCAAGGGCTTCTGACGACAGGAAGGTTGGATTTTATGACAGATTTGTGCAACCTGAGGGACAGGGCAGCGTTTTCTCTTATGAAAACTGCCCGCGAAGTTGGGGACAGACTCAATTTCCGGCTCGATCTATCCGAATGTTGCGTTATACTCCGCCGCTCAGTATCAGCCAACCTTGGCTGATACTACACATTTGAACAGTGCTGGCCTTTGGCGCCCAGCGTAGTAAAGACCAGCGTTTTTCAGGGTTATTGACCATGTTTGCAGTAATTGAAAATGGAAGTCGTCAGCATCGCGTTCAGGAAGGCGACTTGCTTTCTGTTGACTATCTTGAAGATGCTGAATTGGGTGCCAGCCTGAAGTTCGATCGGGTTTTGCTGGCAAATGCTGGTGGATCCAGCATGATCGGTGCTCCAACAATTGAAGGAGCTGTGGTTGAAGGTGAAGTCATTTTGGCTGAGGACAAAGGCCCAAAGCTGGAAGTCCAAAAATTTCGACGCCGAAAAAACAGCCGTCGTCATACCGGCCATCGTCAGAAATACACACGAGTTAAAATTACCTCAATCACCGTTCCAAATTTGGAAGTCGTGACTGAGGCTGCTGTAGCCTCTGCTTAATCGAGACAGGCTCTGCAATTTGATAAAAATCTACGACAGGCTTGTCTTAAGCCTGTCGTTTTCTTTTGCGCGGTTCGTGACCAGCATTTGTGAGCGCACTCATGGTTCAATCCAGCCCCTGGAATGTCGAACTGGCTCGTTCCCATTTCCCCGCGCTTTTGCGGCAGCAGGATGGCGGCACTGTCGCATTCTTTGACGGTCCAGCGGGAAGTCAGGTACCTCGGTCGGTTGCCAATGCAGTCGCTGATTACCTTCTAACAACAAACGCCAACCGCGGTGCTGCACACGCAACAGCGCTGGAATCAGATGAGTTACTGGAGGCTGCACATCAGATCGTTGCTGATTTACTGGGTGCTGCACACCCGGAATCGATCTGCTTCGGCGCGAACATGACGACAATGACTCTGGCAACCAGTCGTGCATTGGCAAAACGTTGGGGGCCCGGCGATGAGATCATCGTCAGCCGACTTGACCACGACGCCAACGTTACGCCATGGGTTCTTGCTGCCGCAGATGCCGGAGCAACCGTACATCATATTTCGTTGTCAGAAGATGATTGGACACTTAACCTGGACGACTTCTATTCAAAGCTGTCTGACAAAACAAAACTTGTCGCGGTCGGCTATGCATCGAATGCGACGGGGACTATTAATCCGGTGCACAAGATCATCGCTGCAGCGAGGTCCGTCAACGCCCTGACTTATATCGATGCGGTTCACTACGCTCCGCATGGGCGGATAAATGTTGAAGAACTACAGTGCGACTTTCTGGCCTGTTCGGCCTACAAGTTCTTTGGACCTCACGTGGGGATCATGTATGGACGACGCGAACTTCTGGAAGACGTTCGTCCTTACAAGCTGCGCCCATCCACGGACTCCCTTCCCGGGAAATGGATGACGGGAACCCAAAATCACGAAGGCATCGCCGGAACGGCGGCTGCGGTTGAATATCTGGCCTCGCTGGATACTGACGAAGTGTCCGATCACAGCGGATGCAACGAATCCACTGCTTCCAAACGTACGGCGAAACTGGATCGGGTATTTAGTCGAATCACGGAATATGAGAAGACGCTATCCGCTCAGTTTCTGGATGGCATCCTTTCCATTTCAAAACTGACGGTACATGGCATCAAACAACCGAACAGACTCGACGAACGCGTTCCAACATTCTCGATGACGTGCAGAAACAAATCTCCGCAGGAACTGGCTGGTGCGTTGGCAAGGCAGGGGGTTTTCGCATGGGCTGGCAATCACTACGCACTGCCATTCACTGAGGCGGCTGAGCTGGAACCATCCGGCACTCTGCGAATTGGCGCACTACACTACAATTCTGTTGAAGAAATCAGCCGCGTTGTTGAGTGTCTCCGTACGTTGATTGAATAGTATTTTCGTAATTGGCTGCCTCGATCAGTTCGGCACAACGAGAAGTGAAAATGTCTGACACCTCTAAGCCGAAAACTAATAAACCTAAAATCATTGCAGTGATGCCTGCGTACAACGCAGCTGCGACACTGGAAAAGACAGTTCGAGATATTCCACCGGGCGGCGTGGACGAAATTATTCTCGTCGACGATTGCAGTTCGGACAACACTGTCGAAACCGCCAAACTTCTGGGCCTGACTGTAATTCGCCACCAGAAAAATACAGGCTACGGTGGTAATCAAAAAACCTGTTACAGGCGGGCGCTTGAACTGGGCGCCGACATTGTGGTGATGATTCACCCGGATTATCAGTATGACAGCCGAGTGATTCCGATTGCCGCCGAACTGATTCGACTGGGTAACTGCGACATCATTCTTGGGTCACGCATCCGCAGCCGAGCGGAAGCCCTCGAGGGCGGAATGCCGGTTTGGAAATACATCGCGAACCGCTGTCTAACAATCGTCGAAAACATCACGCTCGGCCAAAATCTTGGAGACTTCCACAGTGGTTTTCGAGCTTACAAACGCGAAGTGCTGGAAACGATCGCATGGGAAAACAATTCCGACGACTTCATTTTTGACACTCAGTTCCTCGCCCAATCAGTTGATGCTGGTTTTCGCCTTGCAGACATTCCTGTCCCGGTACGTTACTTCGCAGAAGCATCCAGTATCAACTTCCGCAGAAGCACTCGTTACGGCCTGCTGACGTTGTGGGTCATGTTTCAATTCTTCCTGAATCGCCTGGGATTGTTTAAGGCATCCATTTTCCGAAACACAAAATCAGTGGACAGCCCTTATAAATCCCAATAATTTTTTCACGGACTTTTTCTTAATCCGAATCGGATGAAAGAACCCAAGGAGTGGTGGGGACGGACTTCGCGATGACACCCAATACCCAAACACGAAAGTGACAAGCTTCTTTTTATAAGAGGCTGCGCGTTCAGAAGTGACGGCTATCTGCCCGGGCCTGATTCGGCGGCGGGATCGTTCATACGATAAAGTGGCAACAGTCGATAGTAGACCTCAAGCGTCAGTGTCGAAATGGCGGTCGAGTACAAGCGACCGCCGTATCTTCCCCATGGTCCAACGGGATCCCAGCTGCCAGCATTTTCGCCTGTGCGGCGCTGCCCATTGATCAGAGTTTCTCGCACAACTTCGTTCCAGTCTTCCCATGGTTTGCCGCCGTATTGATACATGGCAAGCGTCCCGTAATACCAGTAGTACATATTCAGCTGCGACAGCCGCGGCATGTTTCTCAGCAGGTATTGCACGGCCTCTTTGCTGGCAATGGAATCCCGCGGATAGCCAAGCATTTGCTGACAGAACAGGGCTTCGGCCGTCATGACGGGAGTAACTGGCTCCGTCTCTCGCCCGTTTTGCAGAACTGAGCGACGGTAGCCAAACAGACCTCCGTTATCGCCCTGGCGAACGCTGTTCAGAAACCCGATCATGCGTTCGCGCACGACAGGATTGATACTTACACCTGCTATTGCGGCGCTTTTCAACGACATCATTTGCCAGCCAAACATGCTGACATCGCCTTCCTGCCCAAACTTGTAACGCCAGCCGCCGCTATCCGGATCCTGCTGACTAATAGTAAAGGTAACGGCTCTTAAGAGTGCCGACCTAAGTCTGAGGTCATCCACCTTTCGCAGACCGTACGCCGTGATATCCGAACGTGTAGAAGAGATCGCATTGTTAACGGCGACGGGCACAAATGGAACCAGGCTCTGCTGCAACATCAGCATACTGGAAACACTTTGTGATAGAGATTCCCCAAGGGCCAGCGCTGTCGGATCAACAATTGGAGCGGTCATCACGTCCAGCTGCATTCCGAGGGCTTCAGCTAAAGCATAGGTGGCAATTGCATGGCAGTACATTCTTGCGTAGTGTCCTGCCTTTCCGGCCAGGCAACCATCAGAATCCTGTTGTTCGATCAACCAGGCAAGGGCATCATCGACATCGAACGCATACTTTCCTTGTTCGTGAGTGTAGCCGGCTCCCAGAAATGAAAGAGTGACCAATGCCGTGATACCCGTGTCTGCGTCGCGGCCGGCATAGTTTCGGGGCACACCATTTTCGTCGACCTTCACCTGTCCGGCACCGTGAGTATCCGCATCCCAGTGTCCGTCCGAGGACTGCACGGAGCTGAGCCATTTAAGACTTAGCTCAACGGCAGCCTCTGATTCCTGAGTCCCACCAAACCGTGCGGCCGCTTCTCGGCGTTCCGCGAGATTTCGTAGTTTGTATGTGGCCTTTTGAGTATCCCTGCGGCGAATGCTATGAACATCTGAATCAATCAGGCTGGCTGCTGAGCGAAGTGCGTCGGTCAGGTTCATTGCTGTCGCGCCGATTCGGACTTCGTCATAGTCCGCTGACAATGGAATCGGCGTCTGCGGGGTCATCGAATTTTCCCGCACCGGACGTTCTCCCGGGTCGGTGCTGCGAAGTGACCGGGTAGGGCGGGGCAGACGCGATTCGAACGATCGCGCGGGCATCGTACGTTCGCTGGGCTGATCGAAGTTCAACCCGACAACATCAAGTGGATCAGTTGTAGACAAAGGAGCGGCCTTACGTTCAATGTTCATTGCATCTTCTGCTTGAAAGATTGCAATTTCAGACGGCAGGTCGTTTGTGATGCTCGCAATTGACGTGTCGTCTGTCACAACATTGGTATCGATTTGACTAACGCCTCCCTTCGACATCTGCCGTTCCTTGAGTGACTCATCGGGAACCAGTGCACCTCGCTCAGTCTGAACACGCTCGTTGTCCGGAACAAAGACATCAGCCTGACTTTGCTCAAGCATAGTGTCGATTTCGGCGGCCGGGTCACTCGCTGCAGCAACTTTCGAAGCTTCTATACCCGAGTCAACTGGCACTGCTGATTCAGGATTCAGCGACTGTTCAAATTGCGAGACGTCAGCAGCCTGAACGTCCAGACTGTCGAGAACTTCTTTTTCACGCACCGGCGTTTCCGGTGTTACCATCAGTCGAGCGTCCTGTGGAAGCCGATCCAGCTCGACATCAGGCGCGGAGGGCAGATCTGGAATTGGTGTATTGCCGGATTCGCTCAACACAACAGTGTCTTCGCTTTCCACCAGAATTCTGGTGACAACTTCAGATGCCGAGTATTCTTCTCGGTCAATGGCTTCGACTTTGCGACTTAACGGCTCAAAGACTTCAAGGCTTAACAGGCACACTGTGTGAACCAGCACTGAGCCCAGTAGCGACTTGACTGCGATATGTCGGTCGCCCCAACGCGTCGCAAGCATAGTGAGCAGATGTGCGCACGATGCAGCCATGGCCAGCAGAAGACAGAAGGCCACAACATCATCGCCGTTAAGTGGCTGGCCCTGCCAGATTTTCTGAAGCACCAGCTTGATCACCGTCATGGTGTTGCTCCAGAGGCATCCGGTTGAAACGCGAGTGAAAAACTGCGGATCTGAGCCTTATGGCAAATGTCCATAACATCCACAATCGGCTGATACACGCCTGCTCCGTCACCACGAATCAGCACGGACTGTTCTGAGTATGCTTTTCTCGCAACTTCCAGCCGCGTTTGAAGATCAGGCAGCGAAACCTGTTCGCCATTGATCATTACCTGCCCGGAACGTGCTACGTTCAAAACAATTGAATCTGGACGGCTAGTCATTGGCTCGACAGCTGCGGCAGTTGGCAGTTCAATGTCGTACTGTTGTTCAATCTCACTGAATCGCGTGCCCACCATGAAAAAGATGATCAACAGGAAAACGATATCGATCATCGGCGTCAGGTTGAGTTGCGGCTCCTCCAGTGAATCGGTGCGTAAAGGCATTGTTCGAACGTCTTCTTTAACAGCTTGTCCTGCGATGATCCGGGCACTCGTTGGATTATACTCAGAACGAGCGACCGCATAGAGCCCGCTTTTGCATGGAACGGAAAAGTTGCAAATCCATCGTTTTGTGAGCAAATTCGTCGATTACCGGTCCAGAATCACGCGAATTTCGGCTCGGCCCGCCAGATCAAGAACCGGAAGAAACAGCGACACTCCGCTTGCCAGAGTGTCTGGCATTTCCGAATCTGCCAGCTTAATGCGTGTCGTGCCAAATCCTTCAAGGCCCGTGGTTGAGTCAAACGGAAACCATTGACCATCAATGAGAGCCTCCACCCACATGTGACCCGAAAATCCGAATTGCTGATTTGTATGAGCCAAACCAGAAGCAACGCGCGAAGGTATGCCATTAAGACGCATTAATGTTGCCAAAAACACTGCGTGCTCCGTGCAGTCTCCGCGAAGCGTTTTTGCAACCTGGTCTGCACTAAGAATCTCAGTTGAAAAAGCCGATCGGTTCAATTTAGCGTTAACGAAGGCTTCCAAACGCCGGCAGACCACCAACGGATTGGTTTCGCCCCCCGCTGCGATTGCTGCAAAACGTTGCAAGACCGGATCGTCCAGCGGCATCCACCGCGTGGATCTAAACGCATTACGACTAACGCCTGCCGGTTGGTCTGTTGGTTTCGGGCGACTCAACGTGATGCGAACAGATCTGTCATTAAGGACATCAACTTGCTGAAACGAGGAACTCGGTATGGTGTTTAGAAACCCTTTGCTTACGGACAATTCAAGAATCAAACGCTCACGTGTTGCAGACGCGGCAATCTGCCCGTCGATTGGAATGATGGCCTGCGAATCGAGATCCAGCGACTTACTCGCAGCCGCTCCCAGAGCGGATTCCGCCGTTGTCAGACTAATCGCCAACACGCCGCCAAGTTGAATTTTCTCCTGCCGCAGAACACTCAGATCATCTGAGACCAGCAGGGTTGTGGACATTGTCGGATCAGCCCGGGGATAGAACAAGACGCGAGTTGCATTGATGAAGGTACGATCTTCCCGCTGAAATCGGCGGGGTTGTTTTTTCTCCACGATGATCTCTGACGCACCTGCTGTTTCAGGAAACAGAACCGGGACGCCTGATCTCCCATTCGCTGCAAGAGCGTGTGCTGGTAGCCAGGTACTGAAGATCGGCGAGTAGAAAATACCATCGGACTGTAAGTCGTACTCACGCCGCGAGCCCGTTTGGTATTCGCGAATGTGATACACACCTTCCTGACGCATAAACTCGCCGGAACGTTGCAGCGATGAACCGTTACCATCACTTCTCTGAAGGCTGAATTTCAGCAGTTGTCCGTCGGTCGTTTGTTCGGTCCAGAGTGAAGCCTGCAGAGTCAGGTTCTGCCCCAGACGCTTAAGGGTCAATTGCGTTTTCCGAAAGCATGCCAAAGCCGGGGGCTGCCGCCCGTCGATCGTATGCACCTTCACGTGCTCGTAGCCAACGGGCTTATCGTCGAACGTGATCCGATAGAAGGACTCTCGTATATCCGATTGTGCCAGAGCTTCCGGACAAGCCAAAAATAAAATCGCCACTGCAGCAACCCCCCAAAGAACAAGTCGATGGAAGCAAGCCGACAGCTTGATGCGGTGAATATCTGTCGTGCGGGCGTTGTTCAGACGTCGTTTCATGATGTGTCAACTTGGCGCAATTTTAACTTATTTAGCGAATTGCCGGAATGCAATTCGAGGTCGCGGTTCAGAACGTAAGGGTTTTCATGAATAGGACGTGCAGTTTAGCAGCCCGCACAGTTTCGCAGGACGTCATGTTCGTGTCAGCGCCGTTATGGAAATGACAGATTTCAATGTTCACTGCAATTGATTCTCATCTTCCGCCATTTGCGTGCTAGGTTTCTCCCGAACAAAGATTTTACGCGCCGTGCTGATCACGCCGCTCTCTGCAGCCTGATATGACTGTTGTGAGGATTCGATGGGGTTTCTTAAAAAATTCTTAAAGTCGAACTACCGAGACGGTGATGCTTCTCACGGCATCAGTTGTTTTCGAGACTTATCTGAACAGCAACTCGATGAGCACATGAGTGTCGCTCGCTACGGCGACTTCACTTTGACTGACGCTGTTCGCCCTTCGTACAATCTCGAAGTGCTTCCACGCACCGGCTTCCGCCACGAATGGTACGTTGATCAGGAATCCGGTGCACGGATTCCCGTGTTAATGTCATCTGTAAGTCGAGAACGATTGTTCGACACGTTTCTTTCTCTGCTGGATCCGCTCGGCGAAACCGTTGATGTGGTTCTGGAGACAAGTCACGACAAGAGCAACGGCGAACACACGGATCTATATCGTGAACAAATCGACATGCCGGTGCTGCAAAGCATTCTGTATGACTTCGAAGACCTATTGATGGATGATGGATGCTGCGGCATCGCTGTTCTGAATCCTCGTAAGCCAATGGAAGTGCAGATGGACGAACATAAGTTGCTGTTCGTTTACGGGCACGAGAACGCAGAATATGAATGGGCATTGTCGGACAATCGAGTGAAATGTGACGAAGGCATTCGGTTCATCACCGAAGCAGAGCACGTTCATTCGTCCAGCGATGAATTTCAGGAACGATTTGAACAGCTGTGTTATCAGCTGGGGATCGACGACTAACTTTCGGCGATGCTGCACGGCAGATCAGCACCGTCGACGTTCGAGCAGGATGCTCGGTCTTCAATTGACGATTATCTTTTAGCGGGCAGATGATGAAAGAGCCGGACGGCTCTCTGCTCCACGACAAAGCTGCCTCGGTTTACGAAACGGATATCGGACGTCGAGGCTGCAACCGGAGTCCCTGCGATGTGGTTTCCTTCTCACATGCGCCAGGGCCAGGCAATTCGCCTCGCTCTGACCATCTCTTTTCTTACGGGAAGCCTGTTTCTTGTAGGCTGTTCTCAGTTGCCGAAGCTGCATGCTCCAAATGCAGGACAGCAGCAGCACGCCAACCTTGACGCGGAAATTGCAGCTCCAGTCTTCGATGAATCCCAACCAGCCGTTCGTGTTGCCGACGCTGGTTCGACGCTTGGAATTATCGCTGCACCAAAACCGTTCGAGTGGGAAAAATTGGCAACCAGTGCTGGAAAACGCGACATCAACGGCATCACGATTGGCAGCGGTGGCTACCGAACGTTGGTCCTTGGAAGCCTAGCTGGCGACGATCCTCTGGCGATCGCTTTAACTGAAGAATTCGCAAAAGAAATCCATAGGAACAGCATCATCCTGGGAGGCATTCAGGCGACATTTATCCGAAGCCCCAACCCAGACGGCGAAGCGGCTTTCCAAATGGAAAACGCCAACGGAGCTTATTTGAATCGTCAATTTCCCGTTAATGCAGTCGCTATCCAGGACACGGCGGCGTATGAGCCCGAAGTACGTTTTTTACTTAGCGTATTTAAGGAACGGCTACCTCAAAGAGTTATTCACATTCGATCATTCAGCGGCGAAGCAGGTTTGGTCGCTGCCAGTTCTGGCTCGGCAACGGCTGCAAACGACGTCGCAGAATGGCTGAACTTCGAGTTTATCGCGTTGCCAGGAAAGTCGTCCGCAGGCACTTTGGAACGATTTCTGTCACTAACCGAATCGTGCGAAGTGATTACGTTTGCGATTCCTCAATCGTCAAACAAAACAAGCCTATGGGAAACCTATGGTGACTCGCTGATGAATCTGCTGCTGGATGAAGACTTCGAGACCAGAAAACTGGCAAGAGCCAACAAATCTCAATCATCAGCCGATCGTCGCAGCAGCAAACTAATGCTGGACAACAATGATCCTGAACACACAGAAGGCGACGACAAATAGTTATAAAGAGAAGGGCTCGGTGGGCCCACCGAGCCCGGTTGTCCGATTAACCGCGTGCCTCAATTTGCCGAAGCGAGGCTTGAACCATGCGTCGCGATTCAGATGTTCGCTCAATGGCGTTCTTGAATGCCCCAGCGTCTTTGACACCTGGCAAGTTCATCAGTGTCTCGCCAGTAGCGCCAATAAATCGTATATCGGCCGCCTTATAAAAGACCTGTCCGGGATTCTGCACAAGTTCAATATGATCAAAATCGCCTAGGCCAATTGTTGAGATCATTCGATCTCCACGAGACGCTCGAACCTGAACGTTTCGATTGGTCAAAATGTAACGGTTACCAAACAACTTCTGCAGTGCGTACAGAAGCACGCCCACCGGTGCAGTCAGCAGGGCGAAGATATGTGAAAGGCTCGGCCCAAAACCAAAAATCTTGATAGGAAGACACTCGTACAAACTTCCGAGCGTCTGACCAATCCCGCCCGCAGCGATGGAAGGGTACTCGGTCCATACGATCGCTTCTTTGGAAGCGCTCACACCTGCGATTGCCTGAACTGCCATGACTTCAGATTGCTGTCTAAAATTTGGAGGAAACCGAATTCATCAGAAAAATAACAGTCATTTGACTGGTTTTCCACTCTCGGTGCCGCGACTGACGTGCAAATTCGCGTGATCAGGAAGCCTGCTATTAGCCAAATACTGCTGAGCCGCCGTTATTCCGGAGTGATGGGTTCTTGGGGGGCATCTTCGAGCTTGGGAAACTTGTCTTCGTGGATTTTCTTTAGTTCCTCGCCAGCGGCGGCAAGAGGAATCTTTCCTTTCATGACCACCATGTCTGGCGGCAGGCACTGAGTGGAATTGCACCCCTGAAACGCCACGTGAAATTCCAATTCGGCGAACTCTGTCGTATTTGTTTCGTCGATCTCAAGCAGCCCGTACACGATCGTCTTGCCGTCGTAGACGTGGTAAGGATCGTCGGAACCATCAACTTTCAGTTCGTGGTGTTTGGGATATTTGATTTTTGTGAGCTTCACCTTCTGTTTTGATTTCAACTCAACTTTCGTGGGCACCAGAAAATCAGGGTTTGAAGGGTTGGCGTTAAGATGCCAACCCAGTTTGACCTGAAGTTCTATGGCAACAAGACACTTTCCGCTTCGAGGAAGCTTGCTGTACATCGGATAGACTTTGACTTTCAATGGTTTTGGCTTGTCCTCCTGAGCAAAGCCGTTGGCCGCTGCCGGTTCGGGCAAAACTGGACGAAACACTGAATGTTGGACCACATCAGTTGAGTCCGATCCCGTTGTTTCTGTCTTGGGCTGAACAGCCTGAAAAGAACTCAGTATGTATTGATTCCTGATTACGTCCGGTTGTGACAAATTGCTCTGTGTTTCGGCAGCAGGCTTTGACTGAGAAAGCCAATCGTTCAATGCACTGGCAAGCCCCGAGCAAGACGCCGGAGACTGCTGAAGTGTTGGTGCGAATCTAGCCAATGTGTGTTTAGCGATTGTTGCGAATTCGTCAGAGTTCGAAAGTGCATTTAACTTAAGCAGATTGCGAATCGACAAACTGTTCGCTGAAGGGAATACGGAATCATAAACCGAACTTGTACGAGCAATTAACTTCTCATGATCGTTAGCCGTGTAGTAAAACGCCTGAAGCTTTTCGTCGTAGAACATTGAGTTCTGCAGTTTGGCGAGTTCAGTTGCTTTGGTGAGCCAGCGATCATTTCCGGTTGCCTGATGAAGTTCCAGCAAAGCAGAAACAAAAAACGCATAGTCGTCCAAATAGGCCGGATACTTCGCCACACCATTACGCCACGTCCTGAGCAAATGCCCGTTGTCGCTGCGTAGATTTCCCAGAAGAAAATCGGCCGCTTTTTCCGCTGCTGCAATATCCTGTGGCCGACTCAGTGTTCGGCCGCTAACCGCAAGAGCTCTGATCATCATAGAGTTCCACGCAGTCAGCACTTTGTCGTCCAGCAGCGGTGTCTTTCGTTCACTGCGAACCTTCAGCAGCTGTGAACGCATTGCAGCCAACCGAGCTTCCAGCACATCCACTGTTACATTCAAACCCGCAGCAGAATCGGCCAAAGATTTCGTCTGGTGCAGTACGAAACCGTGTTCAAAAAAGTTGGGTTGATCGAGACTGTAAACAGCCCCAAAAACCAGGGCATCGTCAGCTCCCAGAACATTCGCCACTTCGTCAGCCGACCAGACGTAATATTCGCCCTCGACAGCGTTGGTTTCAGCATCGTAGGCAGAGCAAAAACCACCATCGGCTTTGGTCATTTCACGCTGCACAAAGTCTGCAATTTCAGCAGCAACGCTGGCATAAGTCTGGTTCTGAGTGATTTCGTAAGCTCGAGCATAAACGCTAAGCAGCATGGCTTGATCGTACAGCATTTTTTCAAAATGGGGCACGTGCCAGCGGCGGTCAGTGCTGTACCGGTGAAAGCCGCCGCCGAGATGATCTCGAATACCGCCGCGTGCCATTTGCTTCAATGAATGCTCAACAATGCTCAGTAGTTCTGAGTCGCCAGCTGACTCATAGACATCCAGTGCCAATTCCAATCGCGGAACGTTCGGGAAGCGGGGTGACTGTGGTTTTTCACTGTCAAAGTCAACGCCGCCCCACACCGGATCAAACATCTGTTTTAATCGCGCCACGGCCCCGTCAAGCAGACTTCCGTCAAGACTAACGGTTTGCAGTTCAAGCCCCGGACGAGTCATCCGCTGCACCTGTTCAGCAATCAGTTCAGCAGTCCGCTGCATGTCGTCTCGTCGCGTTTTCCACAATTCGTCAATCTGTTTGGCAACACCCGGAAAACCGCGTCCCTGAGTTGGTGAATCCGTCGGCGGAAGGTAAGTCGCACCGGCGATCGGACTTCCATCAGGCGTCAGAAACATGGACAAGGGCCAACCGCCGCCGCCGCCAGAGCCAGTCATTTGCTTATAGACAATCAGGCTGGTCATGTAGATATCATCAACATCCGGCCGTTCTTCTCGGTCTACCTTGATGTTGACGAAGTGCTCATTCATATATTGAGCAATCTGGACATCGGAAAAAACATTCCGCTCCATGACGTGGCACCAGTAACAACTGCTATAGCCAATCGACAGAAAGATTGGCTTATCCTCTGTCCGGGCTTTCTCGAAGGCCTCCGGGCCCCACGGGAACCAGTCCACAGGGTTGTGTGCATGCAGCAACAGATAAGGACTCGATTCTTTACCAAGTCGGTTCGTTGGAAGATCGGCAGCTTTTGCATCGCCAGATAAAGCAAACACAGACACCATCGCGCATGCAGCGCCAGCGAGTGTCAGACAAAGTGGTTTCATCAGTGTTTATCCATTTCGATGAGCTGGGTCCGTGTACCAATTTCCAATATTCAATCTCAATGACATCCCAGAGGTAAATCCGATCAATCGGCAGAACACGAATATCCAGAAGTCGCATATTCTAGCGACGAGAACGGTAAGACCTAGTCTGTCGCAATATCGACAGTCACAAAACTCGTTCTTTTCAGCCCGTAATCTACGATAATTATTGGCCGCAAGTGCTTTACCTATAATAGTTTAGGAATTGAACCACTCATAAATTACACGACCAACCGAACGCTGCGGTTTAGGGGAATTCCCACGTGCAGAATTGCGATCTGAGCTAGGACATTTGGGTTGGCGCAATGAAATCGATGAAGCGGGTTTAGGAAATTTTTCAACCCGTACCGATCACGCCGCCGATGAGAAGCAATGATGGTTGTCACCATTGCACGCAGTTTTGGAACTACGTCTATACCGGCAGTTTCTGCCGATATGAAATCAACAGCAAAACCACCGCGCGGAAACAACTTGTGACCGACTGAGTCCTGCCGAATAGGCGGGGCAGGAGGCGCCTGGACTGATGAATCGATCTTTGCCTACAAATTATTTCGACCAGCTGTCACACGGCTACCGAATGGACCGTCATTTCGGTGCCGTCTACGACCATGCTCCGTCTGGGGCAGACGACCTGACGGCGATCCGCGGTGTAGACACTCGTGAGGCGGTGATCCTCAACAGTCTCGGAGTTTACTTCTTTCCGCAGATTGCGATTTGGGCGCATCCGGAAATCTGTGCGTTCTCAGACGAACTCGGCATGAGTGCATCGACACTTGTTGACGAACAGTGGATCGAGCAGGCTCAGATTTTCTGTCGCCCGCAACCACTTGGCCCGTCAACGCGTTCAGCACATTTGCCAGCGACGGTGATTCGCACCGTTTCACTACTCTCCTGCTCTCTAATTGTTGGCTGCCTGCTTGTTTACTGGCTCAGCCTGCAATCACTGAAACCACTTCGGGGAGTGATTGCCGCCGACATCACCTCGCTGCAAGTACCCGCCGAATCGCGGCTACTTGCTGTGCACGTTAAGGCCGGAGATGAAGTGTTCTCCGGCGATAAACTTCTTACGCTGGAAAAGACAGAGCATCTAAGCATGATCGCCCTGCAGCAGCAGCGTGTTCGTGAATTGGAACGACAAATCCAGCAGGCAAACGCTCAGGCCGAACTGGAACTTGCCTGGCGAACCCGCGACCTGGATCGAGAAATTTCAGACATTCAGACTCGAGCTGATTCGATAAGGGAAGTCAAGAAAAACCTGTCAGAGACGCTTCGTTCTGCCTCCTTGCAAAACCATGGGAGCCCGACTCGGTTTTACATGGACACTGTGTCGCAGTCTCGAATCGTCTCGTCGCCTGCGTCCAATTCACCAAATGCCATGATCTTCATTAGTGGTGAGTCCGGTGAATCATCGATCGGAATGCCTCGTCCTTCGAAGCTTGCGATTTCCTCGCCAAACAGGACGATTTTGGCGTCCGAGCCATCCGGAGAAGGCACATTAATCAGTGAGTCGCAAAGTGTTGAACTGCGTTTAAGAAAGCTTGAAGAGCATCGACAGGTGCTTCCGCTGCAGGTCCGCCGCGCGGCCGGGCTTGAAAATATTCGTGTTCAATACGACGAGGCCGCTCAACGACTTGCGGATATGGAAGCACTTAGCCGGGATGTATCCGTGATTTCTCCGTCGTACGGAAAAGTTGGACAGGTTCGCTATAAGCAGGGAGACACAATGTCCCCCGGGGAAATCATGCTGAAGATTCTTCATACGGACCGGCGCTATGTTTTGCTTCACGTCCCAACTGGGCGCGTGAACGAAGTCCATCTCGGCACTTCGGTTGACCTGTTATTCCCGGGCAACGAAAAATACCAGGGGAAAGTCGTCAACGTGCCAATGTTGGCAGAGTCACAAATTCCAGATGGCCAGAGTCTTGCATCTGTACGCGTTGAACCAGCCGGAAAACTATGGCCTGAAATTCCAATCGGCAGCCAGATTGACGTGATCATCAGCAAAGACGGCGTGTTTTAAACCGGCGTCAGTTGCAGGCGTTTTCTCCGCAACTAATCGAAAATGGAGACCTAGATAAGTTCAATATCCGCTTCGTCAACTGTGATGGACGCACCTTGCTGCAGGAAGTTAACGACTATCGTCAGTCGGTGCTGGCTTTTGACTTTGGAAATCGTCCCAACCAATTCTCGTTCTTTCAGTGGGCCGCGAACGATTCTGGCCCGCTGACCAACAACGGGCCTGACTTCAGCCTGCAAGTCTGAACCATGCTCTTTCAGAAGTCGTATTTTCTGCAGGTCTCGAACCAGAAGCTCAGGTTCAGAAACAACGATACACTTTGAAATGCATCCTGTGGCAACTGTGTTGTAACGATCTTCTTCCGTGCCGCAGACAAATACGTATCCGGAAAACAATGGCACATAACTAGTCCGAATGCGGCCCTGGGGCGACCTTGTCCTGTTCGGAATCATCGGACCGTAGTGCGCAATCTTTTGGGCGCGCAACCGCCTCATCAATTCCTTCTCTCGTCGCGACAAAGTATAGATCGCAAACCAACTCGCGTCAGGCACGATCACCTCCGGTGACGAAAGAAGATCTTCGGGATATAAATCCGGTTCTTGGCCTAGAATTGGCATAGTTTTTTTGCAGAAATACTTCGACTGGACAGTACCGCGTTCGAGGGAACCAAACGAATACCGAAAACAACTCGGAACCTAAAGGAGTTTGTCGGTTGCAACTGTTCACAGCAAGGGCATCCTGGTTACTTTTTCCAAACGCGGAGCCACTGCCACGGATGGTAATTCACATTTCATCAAACAACTGTTTAATTAATGTGGCGAAGTGCCAAACGGACTGAGCCAAACGACTGGCCAGACCTTTTGTTAATCTTTGCGACTGCAAAGACCCAGAAAACGATCGGAAACTAAATCAAATGTTTGCTCTTCTTGGAGGCAGTGGCTATGTCGGGACCGCATTTCAGGAGTTGCTGACTCGCAATGAGCAGCCATTCAAAGTGATCTCACGCAGTTCCGTTGACTATTCTAACAAAGACGCCCTAACCGCCTGTCTTAAGTCGTTAGGCGCATCTTTCGTAATCAACGCCGCAGGCTTCACGGGACGCCCAAATGTTGATGCATGTGAATTGCGAAAGACGGAATGCCTCGCCGGAAACGCGGTGCTGCCCGGTGTAATTCGCGAAGTCTGTGAACACCTTAAGTTACCCTGGGGACACGTTTCTTCGGGCTGCATCTTTACTGGCGCAAAACCGGACGGTTCTGGATTCACAGAAGTTGACCCACCAAACTTTTCATTTCGGCAGAACAACTGCAGCTTCTACTCAGGCTGCAAGGCGCTTGGAGAAGAAATACTCGACGGCGCGGATCGCTGCTACATTTGGCGACTTAGAATCCCGTTCAACGAGTGCGATTCCCCCCGAAATTACATCACAAAGATGATGCGGTATGATCGGCTTCTGGAGGCGACAAACAGCCTGTCTCAGCTCGGCGAATTTGTTGCATCATGTATTGAGTGCTGGAACAAACGAGTTGACTTTGGAACATACAATTTGACAAATCCGGGAAACGTGAACACTCGCGATGTTGTACAAATGATCAAGAAATTCGGACTATCAGAGAAAGAATTTTCCTTCTTTGAAACAGAAGCGGAATTCATGAAACTGGCCGCGAAGACTCCCCGCTCAAATTGCGTTCTCGATAGCAGTAAGGCGATTGCCGCTGGACTTCCCCTGAGCCCGGTCGAAGTGGCGTTGGAACGCGGCATGCGAAACTGGGTAACGGCACGAGCAAGCTAGCACTATTGAAACTTTTTTCGGGGTGTTGAACGAAATCATCTGAGTGGAAAATACGAGAATGCGAACACTACTTGTAACCGGTGGAGCCGGCTTTATCGGAAGTTGTTTTGTCCGACGCGCTGTCGCCAGACGCGATGTCAAAATCATAAATCTGGACAAGCTAACGTATGCTGGAAATCCGGATTCGCTGCCTGATGAGACGGAGTTCCATTCGCTTCAACAGGGAGACATTGGCGACTCAGAATTCGTCAACGCACTGCTGTCGAAATTCAAACCTGACGCCGTCGTGAATTTTGCCGCTGAGTCGCATGTTGACCGTTCCATCGATGGCCCACTGGAATTTGTGCAGACAAATGTTTTAGGCACATGTCGACTGCTTGAAGAAGTCCGCGGCTACTTTTCCAAGCTTGATTCAGAGAAGAAGGAGACATTCCGCTTTCTTCACGTTTCGACAGACGAGGTTTATGGCTCTCTGGGAGACACAGGACTGTTTACAGAAGAGACGCCTTACGCGCCAAACAGCCCTTATTCGGCCTCAAAAGCGGCTTCAGACCACTTTGTGCGAGCCTACCTGCACACATACGGCCTGCCGACTCTGATGACAAACTGCAGCAACAATTACGGTCCGTATCAGTTTCCGGAAAAGTTAATTCCGCTGATCATCCTAAATGCCCTGGAAGGAAAACCACTTCCAATTTATGGAGACGGACTCAACGTTCGCGACTGGCTGTTTGTCGAAGATCATTGCGAAGCGATTGAAACCGTACTCTCAGCCGGAAAAATCGGCGAATGTTACAATGTGGGTGGCAACAATGAACAAACTAACATCCACATCGTCAAGACAATCTGCGAGGCCGTTGACCGACTTCGGCCAGGCTTGGCTCATTCGCCGTGCGAGTCATTGATCACGTATGTCAAAGATCGCCCTGGTCATGATCGGCGGTATGCAATTGACGCTTCAAAAATTCGAACTAAGCTGGGTTGGGAACCAAAACAGGATTTTTCAACCGGAATCGAATCTACGATTCAATGGTATATCGACAACCCCGTTTGGCTCGGACGCGTACAAAGCGGCGACTACCGACGAGAACGACTGGGCCTTGGCGACTAATTGACTTCAAGACTTGAATAATCAGCCTTGCTGAACGCTGAAAACCTATCGAGGATCGTAAAATGAACTGCTTCCGAAAAGGAATTGTCCTTGCTGGTGGTACCGGCTCACGCCTATTTCCGTTAACACACGGGATCAGCAAGCAAATGGCGCCAGTGTATGACAAGCCGATGATTTATTATCCGTTGTCGACACTGATGCTTTCGGGAATACAGGAAGTCCTGATCATTTCCTCTCCACAAGATCTGGGTGGATTTCAAAAACTGCTCGGTTCAGGCGAACAGTGGGGCATGAAATTTTCATACATCGAACAAGCCAAACCAGAAGGACTTGCACAAGCGTTTATTCTTGGCGCAAGTTTCGTGGGAGATGACCACGTCGCCCTGGTGCTGGGTGATAACATTTTTTACGGACGCGGGTTTCAGGAAATTCTTGGCAACGCGACCAGTCTTGTATCCGGTGCAACGGTGTTCGGCTACGAAGTCCGCGACCCCGAACGCTATGGAGTCGTCGAATTCGATGACGCAGGGAAAGCAGTTTCCCTAGAAGAAAAGCCGAAGACTCCGAAATCAAATTTCGCCGTTCCGGGACTCTACTTCTATGATAATGATGTCATTGAAATATCCGCCAACCTGAAACCTTCGGTTCGTGGTGAACTGGAAATAACGGACGTCAATCGTGAGTACATGAATCGTGGCAGCCTGCGCGTGGAAACGCTGTCGCGGGGCTTTGCCTGGCTCGATACCGGAACACACGATTCACTTCTCGATGCGGGCAACTTCGTCGCTGCAATCGAAAAACGAATGGGGTTGAAGATCTCATGTCCGGAAGAAATTGCTTTCCGGCTGGGATTCATTGATCAACAACAGCTCAGTCGCCTTGCCGATCAATACACCAATGAATACGGTGACTACCTAAGACATATAGCAAATCGCTCCGTGCGGGGAAGTGCGATGTAGATCGCTGAGTCAGTCAAGTTCAATGGTCACGGGTGCATGATCGCTGACTGCCAGACCAGCCTCACGATGGATTTCGGCGTGACGAAATCTTTTCTTCACTTCGCTGTTCGCAAGCAAATAATCGATGCGCCAGCCACGATCGAGTTCCCGCGCTTTGCCGCGGTTGGACCACCAGGAATAAGGTCCCTGAACTTCACCAAAGTGCTCACGGACAAGGTCGTGCCAGCCGGAATCCAGCAATTCGCCGAACCACTCTCGTTCGTGCGGAAGGAAGCCAGATGTTTTCTCGTTGGATTTAGCGTAGAAAATGTCCCGTTCCGTATGAGCAACATTCATGTCCCCGCCGAAAATGCATGGGCCAATCTGCTGCTGAACGTCAGCCCAGCCGCGAAACGCCGCTAGCCACTGATCCTTCACCACTTGCCGATCCGTGCTCGAAGACCCGGACGGCAGGTAAACACTCGAAATCGAAACACCAGCAGTACATACGGTTAGCAGTCGGCCTTCGAGATCAGCTTCCTGGTCAGAAATTCCGATAGTCACGGATTCAAACGGCGTGCGGGACCAGATGGCTGTCCCCGAGTATCCTTTTTTCTCAGCGACGTTCCAATGAACGTACCATCCATCGGGGTTGCGCCATTCAGGATCTAATTGATCCGGGGTCGCTCGGACCTCCTGCAACAGCAGAATGTCTGGAGAAATTTCCTCAAGATACTTTGCAAAGCCCTTCCGTAGGGCGGCACGCAGACCATTCACATTCCAGGTTGTTATTTTCAAAAGACACGCTCCATTGCTATTGAATTAGGAGGTTTGGGGTAAATTATTGTGATTCAACAAAATCACTGGTTTGAGTTTGATTTGAGGCCTGCTGCCGCTGCATAATCCACAGAATCGGATTGGGTCTTTGTGCTCGGCAAGTTTACACACCGGCACGACCGTACCGATTTGCTGCGAGACATTCTTTGTTTTCGCAGCAAAATCACTGAAAAGGAACATCGAAAATGAAATCTAATCAGCCCCTGACTTCCATCTTCTTTTTCGGACTCGCCTTCTGCGTCACGGCAATCTCGATGTATTCAACAGTCGCTGCTGCCGCTCAAGATGAGGCAGGGGTGACTCCACTTGGAATCGTGGGCACCGAGATCGCTGTAGTAGCGGAAACCGCAGTTCTGGCTGTTACTGACCCCAGCGCTGTGCTTCATGACAGCAAACATCAGGTCGCTCTTGACGCGAACGGTAGCTTTAACGGACGAATATCGTCACTTCAGGGTCCCGGCCGCAATTTGAGCCCTGCAGCAGGAATGACTGTAAAGATAATTCGCCAAGGCAACATACTGGCAACAACGAACACAAACTCTGAAGGTGTATTCACCGTTTCCGGACTGCAAGAGGGTGTCGTTGGGCTGCTGGCCTACAGTGACACTGGACTTCTGCTATCTGCAGTACGTCTTGTCAAAGAGGCAGAGGGGTTTGTAGACGCAAACCCGTTAAAGGCAGAACATACGCTTCAGCTCGCACTTAGTCCTGCGGCTGTTTGTCCGTCAGACGTGGCGTTGGCCCGACAGCTTATTCTTGAAGGCATGCCGGAACGAGATCTGCGGTTTACTCAGGCAGCTTCGGAACAGAACAATTCTGACTACCCATTTGGCGACGGTGAGAGTTCAACATCTTTGTTTCATCATCAGGTCCAACTGCGAGCAGATGGAGCATTGGTGGGCGAAGTGAGTCTGCTTGACCCACGAACTGGTCGTCACCGCGAAATCATGGACTTGACCCTGCATTTCCTCCGCAATGGAGAACATGTTGGGGCAACCGAAGTGACGCCAGAAGGACGATTTGAGATGATTGGTCTGACTTCCGGTATATACAGCATCGTTACAACTGGTGACGACGGAGTACTTGCCATGGGAATCGACGTAGTTGAATCTTTGGCAAAAGCGAACGAAAACTCTAAATACAAGCTGGCATCAGTGGCCGAACAGTTGAACTTGGCTGTGGCTCCAATTAACGCAGAAAACTTCAACGTAAACAATGCTTTGGGACTCACCGATGGGATCTTTGACCCATCAAATCCGAGTGGAGCTGGATCTCCAATCGCTGGTGGGCCGATGGGAAGCCTGCCAGGCGGACCAATGGGCGGAGGTGCTGGTGGTGGAGTCGGCGGTGGTGGCGGAGTTGGCGGCGGCGGCGGCGGATTAGGTGCCTTGCTGGCAGCTGGAGCCGCTGGAGCGATTGGTTACGCAGTCGGCAACGACAACAGTCCAGCTAGTCCGGCTCGATAGTCAAACGAGGCTGAAACATCAATAACCAGAGAGCTCAGGATTCGTCCTGAGCTCTTTTTTGTTATATCCCGATATACACCAACACCGTAACAATGCCTGCCAGAAACTAAAATTCGCAAACGAACGGTGCGTGAACGTCGAAACGATTTTCTGCCAGTAAAGTGCTGAACCGAAAGCACAAGCCTCGCCAAGTCGTTGCTCAACAACAATATCAGACATCAACCGTAAGTGAGCTACGGCGGCCTTATGCCTCGACGAACATGTCCGCCCGGACAGCCCCATTTCAACAGGTGCTTTCCAGGCTGGCAGTGAGTGATTCCCGCAACGGCTTGATATTCGCTCGTTGGACAATGGTCCACAAAGCGATTCAAGAGTTCAGCCAGCAATCTGCCTGGATGCTACAGACACCTGGAATGCTTCAAATTGAGAATATTCCGCTGGTGCTAACCAGTTGACGGCAATTGAACCATCGTTTCCAGAATCTACTTCGCCCAGCGGCGGAACAGCTCTGATATCAGTAACTCCAACCTTGCACCACCTTCTGCGGCGACTGCCAGAATCTTGTTGATGTCCGCTGGTTCGAGCGCGTCCGGCAGGCACATGTCGGTGACAACAGAAAACCCAAGCGTCTTCATGTTGGCATGTTTGGCAACAATAATTTCTGGAACCGTTGACATCCCCACGATGTCTGCCCCCATCAATCTTAGCATTCGATATTCGGCGCGGGTCTCAAGGTTTGGCCCGGGGACCGCAACCAGAACTCCCTTGTGAGCTGGTATGGATAGTTCAAGCGCAACCCGCTGAGCGAGCTCAACCAACTCAAAACTGTAGGGTTCACTCATGTCGGGAAATCTTGGACCAAGCTCGTCATCGTTGATACCTCGCAACGGATTATCGGGCAGCAGATTAATATGATCTTCGAGGATCACAATGTCCGCCAGGGAGAACTGCGGATTCATCCCACCGACCGCACTGGTTACAAGCAGGGTTTCAGCACCAAGAGCCTTCATGACCCGTATTGGGAATGTAACCTCCTGAAGACTGTATCCCTCGTAGTAATGGAAACGGCCCTCCATAGCAACAACGGGGACTCCGTGAAGGTGTCCGCAAACAAATTGGCCAGCGTGTGAAGGAGCTGTGGACTTTGGAAAGTGTGGAATTTCATGGTATGGAATCCGACAGTCCACCTCAATCCTGTCAGACAGCCCACCAAGACCTGTCCCGAGGATCATCCCAACACGAGGCTGTCCCGGCCATTTTTCGCGTACACACCTGACTGCCTCAGCGGCCTTGGGGCGAATCTGTTCCATCAGCTCTTCTCGGCTTCTTCGAGTGTGTTGTGAAGTTCCAGACAACAAAAAAGACGTCCTTTTTGAACTAGGGACGTCTGTTCAGAACGTACTAAAAATCTGGAATCCGGCGGCTAGATGATTACGTCAAGTCATCATCATCAAAGTCGTCGTCGTCTTCATCATCTTCGTCATCTTCGTCATCTTCGTCACCTTCGTCATCTTCGTCATCAAAATCGTCGTCGTCGAAGTCGTCGTCGTCGTCGATGTCATCATCTTCTTCGTCGTCGTCGTCGTCGTCGTCGTCGATGTCATCGTCATCAACTTCTTCTTCTTCTTCGTCGTCGATGTCATCATCTTCATCTTCATCGAGATCGTCGTTATCCGTCTCGAATTCGTCAAAATCATCGTCGTCATCTACGAGTTTCAACGGTGCGGTACTGAGTGTAAATTCGGTCACGGTAATGAATCGCTTGTGATAGTCTAAAACGAAACAATCAAGAAGTGTTGCCAGCAACATTGTCCAGCCCTCAATGGAGTCTTCTTCGGTTCGAGTTTGTCAAAAGTTTACTATTCGATTGCGTTTAATAATGGCATCGTCAATCTGTTGTCAACCCCGTGCTGCCTTACGTTTTTGGGAAAACTGGCGAATGTTGGTAGGCATGGGGTTCAGCGATCGAATTCAGCCGCTGAAACACTATTCCCGCGTCAGGTGGCAATAGATAGCATTGCAGCCAAGAGCCCTTGTTTTTCATCCTGTCCACCAAATACGATACTCGAATGCCAACACGCGGTGACGAAATCCTTCTTGAAGACACAGCATTCTGGGTGGCTGCCAGAGGACGGTGTTTTGGCCCCTTTGATTATCAATGGAGCCCTGATTTGCGTGGTGTTGAGCTAACATACCAAGGCCAAAAATTTGGAGAAATCTGCAGCCGCGAGGATTTGTTCGCCGATCTTGCAGAATTCAAGCTGCCTATGTCAATTTGCCGCGTAGCCATTATCACAGCGGGAACTCTGGCGGTTGGAATTGCGGAAGGCTGCTGCACAGATCAGCGAATATCCGCTTTAATCGATTCGCTGGAACAATTCGGTTTTGGGCGATTTAAGGTACGAAATGCGGCCTAAGCCGCGTGCAACTGGAATAAGTTTAATTGTGAAGCTTCGCACGACAGCTTGACGCCGCGTGGAGTAGTTCTTCGACCCTGTTGCCGTCATTGTCTTCCATCGCCGCTCTGTAGTCAGCAAGCAGCGCCTGGGCCGAATCTATAGCCTCAAGGACTCGATCCCGATTGCCGATTAGAATCTCCTTCCAAAGCGCTGCGTCTCCGGCAGCAATCCGAGTGGCATCACGAAACCCGGTTCCGGTAAGCGCCAGATTCTCTGGGCCAACAACGGATGCAGTGACTGCGGCCATCAAATGAGGAAGGTGGCTGGTTAGGGCCAGTGCCCGGTCATGATCTTCCGCAGTCATCGTTATTATTCGACAACCGATGCCGCTCCAGAACCGAGTCGCCCGCCGCACAAGTCGCTTTGCAGCGTCACTCTGGTCCAAACTGTCGGCGATAACACAAACTCTGTTATCAAACAAATCCGGGTCAGCATTCTCAAAACCGCCGAGTTCGCCACCTGCAATCGGATGTGCCCCCACAAACATTCCCGCTGCGATTTCGTCTAACAACATCGCTTTACAAATACTGGCTTTGACGCTGCCAGCGTCTGTAATCAAGAGATTAGGACCAGCTTTTGCTGCAATCGATCTGGCAAAATCTGCAATCAGATTGACCGGCAGGCAAATAACAACAACCTGGCGTTCCTGAAGCATCTCTTCAGTTAGTGTCTCAGCCCAATGAGTCAGAATTCCGGCTGCCTGCGCTGCCTGAAGTCGTTTTATGCTCCGCCCAATCCCAACGACGTCGCAATCGGGGTGGCGTTTGCGGATCGCTGCAGCGATTGAACCACCGATCAATCCGACGCCGACGATGGCGACTCGCGTTTCAAATTTTTGCAACGTTTCGTTCATGCACGCCATGATAGGCATGATTCTGATCAATCGCAATTGGGCCAGGTGATGTCTCTGGTCGCGATCGATCACCTTTTCCTGCAGAAATCAGATGGACATCGACTCGGCAAGTTTTTCGTTCAAAAGGCGAGCGATAGGTGCTTCGCCTCCGAATCGAATTGGACGACCGATCGGGGTGATAAACTCCTCATTCCAGTTGATTCCCATCGCATGCATAATTGTGGAATACAATTGGGGAATCGTGATTGGATCGACGGGTTTTGGCTTTGCTTCGCGGACTATTTCCGACGGCGTTTCTCCGATTACGATCCCCTTTTGAAATCCACCACCCGCAACCGCACATGAAAACCAATGCGGATAATGATCTCGACCACCTGCTGGATTGATTTCCGGAGTCCGCCCGAATTCAGAAATACACAACACGATCGTCGAATCCAGCAAATCTCGGTCGCGAAGTTCTGTCAGCAGAGTAGCAAAAGCCGGATCCAGATCGCCCGCCAGTTTGCGATGGCCCTCGTGATTGTTGACATGTGTGTCAAACCCGTTCAAACAAACCTCAATAGCGCGAACGCCTTGTTCAACCAGTCGCCGTGCAACAAGACAACCTCGCCCAAACCGGGAATCGCCATAAGCCTGCTTAACCGCCACGGACTCATCATCAAGCTCAAATGCCTTTAGCTGCTCGGATGACATCATTTTCAATGCACGCCGAATCGTGTCTGAATGCAAAGTATCCTTTGCCGCAGACGGACGATTTCTGGTGAATTGCTGTCCAAGCAGGTCCAGTCCATCCGTGCGGCTTTTGACTCTCGTTTCTGAAACCCCAGCCTTCAAATTAGTGACCGACCGACCGGGATCAAAGACTCGAAATGCGTCCCACTCGTTTCCAAGATATCCACCTCGAGGAAAAAAGTTATCGCCGCCTAGTGAAACATGCTGCGGAATTTCCACGGTCGAATCAGGCAACTGATGTGCCGCAAGTGCCCCCAGTGATGGATACACGAGCGTGGGCTCAAGCCGGTAACCGGTCTTAACATAAGATGCCCCACGAGCGTGATCGCCTTCCAGCGATGTCAACGAACGAATTAGACAGACCTCGTCCATTTTCTCCGCCATCTGAGGCAGGAATTCCGAAATCTGAAGCTGGTCGCGGTTTGTGGAAATCGATTTAACATCCCCGCCGATGTTTGTGCCGGAATGAGGATCCCAGGTTTCAAGCTGACTCATCCCTCCGTTCATCCACAGAGTAATTAGCGACTTCGGACGTTCTGTACTTCGTTTGCTGGCAGCTTTTGCAGTCATTGGAGCCAGCGACATTGAAATCCCGCAAGCTGCCATCATTTGCAGCACGTCGCGGCGATCGAATGTTTTGTGGATCTTTGACATGTTGACTCCTGAAGTAAGAAACAAGAAAGAGCAGGGCGGCAAAGGCCTGTTATCCAAATAATACGTCACGACATTGGTAATGTCTGCTTCTATGCAAACAACGATATTTTGATCAATGATTCCAAGAAAATCCGGGGCTATTGAAAAGCACCCAGTAAAGATCACGAACCTGCTGACTACGAGATGTTTTCGATTCTTCTATGCCTGATTGCGTGTCTGAATCCGTGTCTTTGACGGATTCGTCCATGCCCTGTAGTAGTTTCACAAAATACGATCTCTCTTCAACGTTTGGCAGTCGTGTCAGGCACGCAAGAAAACAGTTTTGAACCAAAGATTCATCATCACCCGAAAACCGCATAAGCTGCCCGGCAGCGCTGAAAAGACCGGTTTCCGTGAGCTCGCGAGTAAATCGGCCATTCATCCTTAGCAATGCCTGGGGGATAGTTCCTGATTGCTGCAGCAATTCGTCGTCAGTCGCGTCCCCGTATTCTTTCAGGAAGTCACTTTCGCTTATGAATCGCATGAACCGAATGAACAAAGTTGAATTTTTGTCGATCGTGCGAACGCGTCCAGCCTGAAACATCGATCCAATCATTTGCTCAGGACGAAGTCGAACCAGTGGAAACACGGCCCATTCGTTGGTCATGCGAGAAAAGAGTTCATCTTCAGCCCATGCGACTTCTGATTTCAACCGAAACGCATCAGATAACGCAATCAGCCGAATCAGAAACCTGAGGCTACCGCCGTTATTGCGAAATTCATGTCCAAGAACATCAAGCAGGTCTTCTGAGTCTTTGGTCTGTTCAGGATGGGCCAGATCATCAACCGGATCGTGCCAGGCTTTCCCAAACATCAACCCCCAAATGCGATTTGAAATCGCTCGTTCAAAACGATGGTTCTCGGGATGCACAACCCATTTGGCCAATCGCACCCGTCGCGATTGATCATTCGAATCCCATTCTTCGTGAAACGGAAACCGAGGAGGTACTATTCGCCCAACTTCCTGACCGGGATCAACAATCTCATATTCGATTGGCTTTCCGTCCTCTGACTGGCGATCAATCACCCCGCCAGGCGTGACGCGTGCCTGCCCAAAAAAAGCTGCAAGGCCTTCGAAGTCATGTTGTTTCCAATCGTCAAACGGATGGTCATGACACTGAGCACAGTCGATTCGCTGGCCAAGAAAGGCGCGTACGGTTCTTCCAGCAAGTTCGTTTTCATCAATCCCTTCCTGGTCGACGAAAGCTGCCGTAATAAAATTCGATGCTGGCTGGCTTGTCCAAAGTCCTTCTGAAGCGATTAACTCAGTCGTCATTTCCTGCCAGGGGCGGTCATTCCTGAGTTGCTCACTAATCCAGCCACGAAGACGATCGCGGCGAAAAATAAGAAACTGACCTTCTTCGACTCCAGTCAGAACTCGTTCCAGTCGTTCTGCAAAATAGTCCGCAAATCGGCTATCTTCCAGCATCGTCAGCACCCACCGTTCGATGCGATCACTGGATGAATCTGAGTTAAACGCAACAACCTCTTCCAAAGATGGCACAGTGCCGTGCAGAGCAAGCGACAACCTTCGATAGACTGTCAGATCATCCGCGATCTCAGCTGGCTCAAGCTCTTCACTGCTCCACTGCTGACGTAACCATTCGTTAACGCGAGACACAGACGCGTCGATTTTCTGCTCGTCAGAAAGCTTTACCACCGCATTAGTCGGGGCATCTGCTTCACCTGCTTTCATCACCACCAGTGCCAACAGACCTATGACGCTGCAACAAAAGACAACTGCTGCTGGTTTCATTTCCCGTTCCTCTGTGTTGACCTGATCGCATGGAAATTACCACTGGCAGGCAGTTCATAAGATCGGCATACTCTGCCGCACAGATAACCTCCCGACGATGCCGTGCACATGATTCGCCGCGACTTACGCATACCTGGCATTAGTTTCGAAGTTTATCCACACGCAGGCGAATATGTGTCGGGCGAATCGCTGGCTTTGCGGGAAAACAGATTATGAACTCAACACCGACGGTGATCGAAGAACCAGATCCGGAGATTATCCCGGATCAAGTACCGGGCAACACAATAGAGCCAGCCAGAGAAGTCTCAGACATTCCGCTCGGTCCTGGCGCATTTCCAGGCTTTCGCAAGCCATTTCGAAGCCTGTGGTGGTTGTTTTCCGTATTGTTAGGACTCGGTTTCCTGCTGCCGCTGATGGCAGGGCTGGCGGCGATTCCCGTGGTGAGCCTGGTCTCACTTGGCATGATGCTGGACGCGGAATCTCAGGTGGCTCGATCTGGTCGCTTTCGAGACGGTTTTCCGCTGCTGCCGATTTCCACGCGAGTTGGCACAATTGGTTTCATGGTGTTTCTGTTCCTAATTCCCATCATGATGCTTTCATCCATCGCGGGTTCTCAGGAAATCGTGAAACAGCTTTCAGGACTGCCACCCGGCAGACTCAATAACCTGAAAATTGTGTTGCAGTTCGTGATTTTCAGCCACTTGCTGCTGGCGATTTCCAACGGAGGCTCATTTGCGTGTTTCCTGAGACCAATTCGAAATATCAGAAACCTCATCCGCAGGTTACGTAGTGGCGAATACTTCACCGCGATGAATTTATGGACCGACCGCCTGTTACAGATCTTTCGGCCATGGCATCATTTTTATATTGCGGTTAGCGGAGCTTTAGGTGCGTTATGCTGGCTGGTAATTCCCACGGCATTGCTGGGAGCCGCATCAACATCACCACACCAAAATCCGGCGCCAACAGCGTTGCTGTCATTACTGGGAGGCTTACTTCTGATTCCAGTAGCGGCGTGGCTGCCGCTGCTTCAATGCCACCAGGCAACAACTGGACGGTTCAAGGCAATCTTTGAAGTTCGTGTCGTTCGGGAAATCATCTGTCGGGTTCCCATTCGCTGGGCGATCGCCACAATTCTTCTTTATGGATTAGCCGTTCCGTTATACCTCTCAAAAGTTGTGCTGCCACCGGCCGACGCATACTGGCTGTTCACACCCTTATTTATTCTGGTGATCTATCCAACAAGAATTCTGATGGGATGGGTCTATGGACAGGGCATTCGAAAGGAGCAGCGGGCCGCTCGATTGATACGCTGGCCCGCAAAGGTATTCATGATCCCACTACTCGGCCTTTACGGTTTAATACTGTTCGCCGTGCCACTAATCAGCGAAGCGGGACCGCGAGCCATGTATGAAAACCATGCCTTCCTGCTGCCGGTTCCGAGCGGGCAGTTTGAGTAAAACACAATGGGCCTGCTCAACTCAAAGCGAACTTACCAGATTTTCGCAGCAGCCCAGACGCGTCGCAATAAACGCTTCTTCCCCGGCGAATTAAACCTGAATTTACTGAGTCGATGGCGGCAAAGTCTTAACGACACCAGGCACGAACGCGCAGTGAATACCGAAAGCCTTTGCCTTGCAAACGGTAAGGGAACGGAAGACTCTCTGCTGGCGATTGGCAGCCCAAAATCCTCTAGTCGTCCTCGCCCGCCATGCGTGACAACTGCTTATCGATTTCTTTTTGCGTAACGCGTTGAAAGTCGATATTACGCGGTGTTTCTGCTGTCAGCCCAACTTTCTCGTCAAAAGCACGATCAAACTCACGAGCCAGCTGCTGCATCCATTCGGGCGGTTCAATCCCGGATCCCAGCCGATGATCCATGTAATCAGTAATGTCCTGCCGCAGAATTTTGAAGTTCTCGGCGGCCACTTCTTCGGTCACTTCTTTCAGCACCGGACTACATCGTCGAACCCGCGCCGTCATTCTATTGACGGCGAGATTTCCAACAATTCGTTCGCTGATGTGGTCGTGCAGCGTTGGCAATTGAACACCGTATTCAGACTCCAGTTCCTGAAGCTCAGTAACCAACGATTCACTCACGTCTTTTGTTGCATCTCGCAACTCTGCTTCAAGTTCCGCTGCCAGATCGTCTGCCGCAAATCTGACGCACGCTTCATGAGCTATCTGGTAAGGAACATTGTTCCAGTTAAAGCGTTCGTAAAGTGACTCAAGACGCAGGAAATCCAGCAGACAATACAGTCGATTGCCGTAATCTGAATGAGTCGTCGTTGTGTTGTATTCAAGAAAGCGATCGAAGTTATCGACGACAGACTCGTAAACAAACTCCATTATGTCAGATGCTTCATCGCGGTCGATGACTCCGGAATTTACGTCGTCTACGATCTTCACCTCCTGAACGATTGAAACATTCTGTTCAAGCTCGTCCAACAGTGATTCCGCACCGTGATGTACAATTGCTCGGGCGTTTCCCAGAGTCAGCATCCTCGTGTGAAACAGATCTTCGCCATATTTTTCAATAAACTCTTTTACTTCAGCAGCACGATCTTCATCGTGAAGTTCCTCCACTATGGAAAGTCGCATTGAGCTGCTGTGCGTCGCCCACAATTCGTTGTAAGAATCGAGCAATCGCTGAATCCGACGATAGATGTTACGACGCTGTCGTGTCGTGTCCGACTTCCAGCGGTTGGATGCGTGCAAGATCGCTTCTACCGAACACGCAAGTCCGATTCTGAACAGACGATCAAATTCTGTAACGGCCTGGCCAAGCGGACGAGAACTTCGCTCCATCCGATAAGCAGTCTGCAGTAACCGGAACGTTTCTTCGATAAGGCCCAATCGCGGCAACTGGCTTAACAACAGTCGAATAATGGCCTGCAAAGTACGAGCCTTCAGAATTCCGGTAGGCTGACCACCATGCTCGAACGGAACATAAAGCAACGGCCGGCGACGTAAAGCATCAGTGAATTCCGGAAAGCTCGCTCGAACAGTTTTGGCGTCATTGCTCAGCACCGCTCGCAGCATCTTCACCAGCTGCTTATCGAAGTCACGACCTTGCCCCGGCAGATTGCCTTCGTCCAGCAACACGGAGCAAAGCATCCGTTCGGCCATCAGAAATTCGACCGTCGTGGAAATCGCGTTTTGCATCAAAAGAAAACGCGACTGCAGCTGAATGTCGTATTCAATGTTGGCATCCAGATCTGCCGAGTACGTTTGAATTTCGTAGTCTCTGACTTCGGTCACAAGAAGTCCGAGCTCCTTTAGAAACCGGCGGATCGCTGTCAGCCATTCACGAATATGACTTTGTTGTTCAGCATCCTGCGTGGCGTTGTTTTGCAACCGCTTCGACAGCGCGATGGCCGCGCTGCTCCAAAGCGATCCTACTGTGTGCAGGAATTTCAAGCGTGGTTCCAGCTGACGATAAATCAATTCAAACTCAGTGGTCCCCGGACCATATCCTTCGTCTGCCGTGTCGCCATCATTGCCATCGTCCGCGCTGTCGCGAAACACGACATTATCGTAGGCGGCCTGAAAAATACTCGACTCGTCCTCCTCATCGTCAAACAGATGATCCAGATCGAGGCTGTCTTCCGGACGCTCAGGATCGCTCTTTTCCGCTTTTCGATGTCGGTCGACAAATTCCATCAGCGACGGAACTTCCCAAAACACACCGGCATTCGCTTCCAGAAAAGAAAACAATCGTCGCATCATTTGCCATTGATGCTGGGCGTCCGGGTTCTGAGTGACGGTTTTCAAAAATCGGTGCAGCAAACTGTGCATCGAATGATTACCGGATTCCAGCCCCATTTCCTCAGCAAGGCTAAGCCACTGCATCAGCAGTCCCAACGCTGCGACTTCGTCATCTCGTTCCAGCAAAGCGTGAACGACCTGAGCGAAACTTCGAGGTGATTCGAAGTGACTGACGTGCTCGCGCCAAAATGAAATGTCACCCGCCGATTCACCGGCCGTCCGCCACTCGGAAAGCGCTTTTGCAACATGCTGGGCCGCCTTCAGCGATTCATCACCGCGAACAGCAGGCAGATCGGTAACCGTTGATGTCGCATAGGTGTCCCATTCTTCTGCCAAACCGGTGAAGCTGGCTTCCACCGATAAATGAATCATCTGCTGCCCGGACGCCGCGGCCTCAGCCATGATCGCAGACGAAGCATCGAACAACTGCTCCATGACCTCAATCAGAACTTCAACTCGGTTATCCGGAATCGCATCTTCCCGCGCGACAAACAATGGAAACATGCCCTGGAACCCCAGAATATTCCAAGGGTCAACAATCGCACCACAATGGATTCCGCTCTTCAACAAAACCAAGCATTCTGAAAGCAGAGTCTGTGCTGTTGCCAGATTTCCGGATCTCACAGATTTATGAATTAGCATCAGTCGGGAATGCAGCTCAGACTCGAATCTTGCCGAAGCACATGGGATAACAGATGCTTCAGCGCACGCTGCCTCTTCAAACCCAAGCGATGCAAAAAACGACGCCAGGTGGCGATGCTGAACCTGGCTGGCACCATACTGTGACAGATACATGTTAAGCTGATGCCGCACGTGGCCAAACGGCTGACGTGATTCTTTAGCGCTTGCCATAAGACGCCTGCGGCGTTCGCCGGTGCTCGTTTCAAGCAGCGACTGATAGAAATTGTCGCGTTGCCGAGCCACCATTGGCAAAAGTGACGTCAGTGACACTGACGAATCGTAAGTTTCCGGTCCGGATCCGCTGATCGCTGACGCCATCAAAATTGTGCCGGCCAGCACGGCCGAGGCATCAAATAAGCGTTCTTCTTCCGGGATATCCGTCGCCGAACTGATCCAGTGTTGCAATGATTCCAGAATAATTCCGCGAACCACAAAACGACGATAAAACCCTTTTGTGTCAATAACCTCCGGATCCCATTCGCCAAACATATAGTTGGTACGTTTGTTGACCGGATGAAGATGATCGTGTGCTCGAATATCAAGACACAGCTCGTCCAGATGTTCAAGACTGAAATGTGCAGGAGCCGTCATGCTGTCGGGTAACTGTTTTATGAATCTCAGAGTTCCTTCGATGAGTTTCCGATAGGGGCCAACCCCTGTTCCTACCGACTGAAAATACAAAGGAATCGCGCAAAAGCGTTCATGATCGTACACTGACATGCGCCGATCATTATCAAGAATGGCGACCGGGCGGTAACCCACATAATCATTGATTCGCTTCAGTGCGTCTGCCGTAAGTGCTGCATCGTTGTTCCAGCCAGTATGTGAACTGGCGGCCAGAACCACTTCGAACATTCGAGCCAGAAAAAACGGATGAAACAGCTCGGACGGTTTGATATGAAATAACAGATCAGTGTGGTGCTGAACGTAAGCTGGCAGGATCACCCCCAATGTTTTCCGAATCGCGGTCTCGGCCTGGTCTGCCTGGGCGAACGCAGATTCGCCGGACTCTTTCAACTCCTGAAGTTTGTTCAGAAAATGTGTTTCGAGGTCGTCAAGGCAACCAGGGAAATCCGGAGCCTCGAAGAGTTCGTTGATGCATGTCCGAAATCTGACTCCGGGAGATCCATCTGAGAAATTCAGATACCCCAGCAGATCGCGATAGCATTGTTTCCGAGATTCGCTTGCATCAGCGTTGGACAGGGACATTCGTTGAACTCGTGACTCTTGAAAGGTGGAGCATTGTGAAATGATTCGGTGAATCGTGAAACAGTCAGTTCGAACTTCGTGTTGGTGAAGCCCCGATTACCAGGCCACTGGGCAATTGAATGAACTCCGGAGAGCGAATTCTAGGCCACATTTGTTAGAGGGAGAATAAAAGAAAGAATTATGGTCATTCCTAAACTGACGAATCCGAGCACCAGCAGCAAAGGTGTCCATGTTTTTAAAGCCTCAGTTTCACTGAGGCCGCTCATTTTTGCCACAATCCAGAATCCACTGTCATTCATCCACGATCCAATCAGCGATCCAGCGCCGATTGAGGTCGCGATGTAAACCATGTTGAATCCAAGTTCTTCCTGCGTCAGGTTCATCGCTGCCATCATCGCGGAAACTGTTATCATCGCCGTCGTGCTTGAGCCCTGGGCGACCTTAAGCAACGCTGACATCCCGAAAGCCAGAAACAGGGATACAAGTCCGACCGAGCCGCTGCCTTCAAACAAGGCCTGAATATCACTTGCGATGCCTGTGATCTTCAACATTGACCCGAACGCACCACCCGCGGCAGTGATTAAGATCACGAGTCCTCCGCTTAGCAATGCTGTTTCAACAGCATTTGAGAATTCATCGCCGGTTGGGGTCTTGTATCGCACCCAGGTGAACAAAGAAATGGCCATCGACAACAGCAGGGCCAGTGATGGATTTCCGAGTAACTGAGTCCACGGTTTCAGTTCGTTGAACGCGTTGGGAGTTTGGATAGACATCATTGTCCCAACAATGGTGTCGCCTGAAATCAGCAGCACTGGAAGCACAACCGGAAGAAGGGCTTCCCACAATGGAACAGGAGAATTGAAATCCAATGCTTCTTTGGATGGATCAACTGATTCACCTGGCTTACTGAACCCCTTTTCTTTTCCAGGAGAGGAGTATGGGTTCGACAGATCCTTTTCTTCGCTGGAAACAATTTCATCGAACATCGGTTGTGATGTATCGACATCGCGAACATGAAGGGACGCAACCGTTACACGTTTATCGAGAAATGTTGCAAACATTATGCCCGCAATTGCAGCAGGCAAGGCAACAAGCGAACCAACGACAATCATCAAACCAACCGGAATATTCAACTGAACGGCCATCGCCAATGGCCCCGGAGTGGGTGGCACCAATGTGTGAGTAATGGCCCCACCCGCTGAAATTGCGAGTACATACAACAGAAAATTGCGGCCTGTTTTTCGATACAGTGACCGAGCCAGCGGTACCAACAGATAGAACACAGTGTCAAAAAACACAGGCACTGAAAGAACAAAACCGCTTCCCATCAAAGCCCACGGAGCACGTTTCTCACCAAGAAGTCGCAGGAAGGCCTGCACAATTCGGTCAGCCGCGCCACTGCGCATCATCGCTTCGCCAATGACGGCCGCAAAGCCGATGACAAGCCCTATCTTTCCAGCCGCCGTTCCGAATTCTGTGGCAACACGCGACACTTTTTCGGTCATGTCGCCCTCAGCAAGGAAACTTACCGCCAACGCTGCGGTGATCAATGCAATAAACGCGTTGATCCGTAGCTTGATGATCAATCCCAGAACAATCGAAATGCCGATTGCGACAATCAGAAATGAAGGCATAGGTCTCGTTTCAGAAGTTGCTCAGTTCAAAATAATCGTTATCCGCTCAAACGGCAGAACTTATTTTGCGTACTCGATCGTTCGTGTCTCGCGCAGAACCGTCACCTTGATTTCACCAGGATAGGTCAACGACTGTTCAATTGCAGTCGCAATATCTCGCGTCATTTTGCGAGCCTGTCGATCATTGATTTGATTGGAATCCACGATGATTCGAATTTCCCGACCAGCCTGAACGGCAAAAGCCTGTTCTACGCCAGGAAACCCACACGCCAGACCTTCTAATTCCTCAAGACGCCGAACGTATTTTTCCAGCGTCTCTCGGCGAGCACCAGGACGGGCCGCTGAAATTGCGTCTGCGGCAGCAACCAGCACCGTGTAAATGTGATCCGGACGAATATCATCGTGATGACCGGCCGCTGCGTGAATCACTTCTTCGCCTTCACCGTATCGCTTCAACAACTCAGCACCAACAGCCGGATGACCGCCTTCCATTTCGTGGTCCGCCGCCTTGCCGATGTCATGAAGAAACCCGCAACGTCTAGCTAATGTTGCGTCCAGCCCAAGTTGTTCTGCCAGCAATCCTGTCAGATGAGCAACCTCGATTGAGTGCTGTCTTACGTTCTGGCTGTAACTGACGCGGAAATGAAGGCGTCCCATCAGATGGATCACCTTTTCGTGAAGCCCACGAATTCCCGCTTCCTCGCACGCTTCGATACCAAGCTTGCGAATGTGCTCGTCCATTTCTCGCTGCGTTTCCGCGACGATTTCTTCGATCCGAGTCGGGTGAATTCGACCATCCTGAATCAGCTTCGCCAAGGATAGCTTACCAATTTCGCGACGAACGCTATCAAACGCGGAAATGATGACCACACCTGGCGTGTCATCGACGATTACATCAACGCCCGTTTCCTTTTCAAACGCCCGAATGTTGCGACCTTCGCGACCAATGATGCGGCCCTTCATTTCGTCGCTGGGGATATCAACAGTTGAAACAGCAATTTCCGAAGTATGAGCGGAAGCGTATCGCTGCACAGCCATGCCAATAATTTCCCGTGCCTGTCGATCACAGGCAGTCTTCACTTCCGTTTCGTGCTTCATAATCAGCGCACCAACCTGGTCGCTGAGTTCTGTTTCCAGCCGTTTCAGCAACAGAGTCTTGGCCGATTCGCGGTCCAATTCGCTGATTTTGTATAGCTGTTCCTGCTCGTCGTTCAGCATGCGCGTCAGTTCTTTCTGACGAACTTCCATGACCTTCGCGCGTTCGCTCAGCTTTTGCTGAGTTGTCTGGAGCATTTGCTCTCTCTTGCGGAAGTCGCTGTTTTGTTCCTTCAGATGCACTTCGCGCTGGTCGACTTCGCGTTCACGGATTCGTAGACCGTCCTTGGCTTCGTCAAGCTTCTGTTCAAGCTTTTCGCGGCGTTTCAGAAGATCTTCCTTGAGCGCAATCTCCTGATTCTTGCGGTAGTTCTGAGCATCGATTTCCGCCTGTTCCAACAGCTGAGTGCGTGTCTTATACGCACCTGCTTTGTACAGCCGTTCGAACAAAAGCCCGACGACGAGTCCAATGACTCCGCCGATTGCATATCCCATGGAAACGTCCTATTTCGAAGACGGTTCCTGCCAGCCACCAAAGTGACTCTTAAAATATCAGAAAGCAGACTTTCGCCCTGCCGAATGTCGTTGCGGGGCGTGGGACAAGGCGACTCGTCCACGAATCGAACATTGGTATGTCTGCACAGTGTACTTCTCGATCGCTTTCACAAACGCAGTGCGAACTGTGTTGTGTCGCAACGAGAACCGGTCTGAATTCCACTGTTTCCGCATTCCCTTTGAAAGCAAAGCAAAGCGACGAAAACAAGCCTTTCCATCTCGAAATAACTCCACTGATAGACAGCGAAGTCGAGCTAAGAAAGCCTGTTCGATGGTTCCACATGAGTGAAACCAGAAACATCAAAACAAGGAAGGACAGAGTCATTTGTACAATTGGCAATGCAGGCAGACGAAAATGGTCTCAAACTCGAAGTAACGGCCGAGAATGTTGAGTCTTTACTTTCTGTGTTTTACAGCAGGATCCGAAGACCTTGTGATTTAGCATCCAGCCATTTTGGCAGTGAAGATTCTGCTAAGATGGCAACCGCCCAATGCTACCAAAGCCACGGTACCGGTCAACCGGGCAACCCGAATCAGGTTGTCGAAAGGCCGTTAGCGACCATTGATTTCGTGTATATTGCCAATTCCAGGTCAGAGTCGGCCTGAAACGATCGCCCCCCGGGTCTTAATCTGAAGTTTACAACGTTGGCAATTTCTAACAATTCGTTCCTCGATCGGATCAAAAACGGTTTCGAGAAAGCGGGCTGCAATCCGGGCGACGGCCTTGTTTTGGCGGTATCCGGTGGACTGGATAGTGTGGCATTGCTGTACGCGACAATCCAGCTTTGGCCGGAAGCAAAAGAACGCATCATTGTTGCCCACGTAAACCACGCCCTGAGGGCAGCAGAAAGTGATGCCGATGAAGACATTGTGCGTGAATTGTGTCGATCCAACGGATTACGTTTTGAACTGCTAAGGCTGGAGCAGGGCAGTCTTAGACGCGAATCCGGAGCCTCGCTGGAAGAAGCGGCCCGAGCAGTACGTTACCAATTTTTAACTGAGACCGCCGACCGTTATTCACTACTCGCTGTTGCCACGGCCCATCACATGGACGATCAGGCCGAGACGGTACTCCACAACATTATCCGCGGTACAAGCCTGCGAGGTCTCAGGGGAATGGAAGCATCGCGCCCCCTGAAAGACAACATCAGCTTACTGCGCCCAATGCTGCAAATGTCGCGCAGGGAAATTTCCGAATACGTTTCGCAAAACCAATTCGCATTTCGCACTGACGCCAGCAACCGCGACTTGATGTTCACCAGAAATCGAGTTCGACAGCAATTGCTTCCGCTGCTTAAAGCAGACTTCAACACCGCTGCTGACCAAAACCTGATCTTATTGGCACAACAGGCTCAAGAGACCGTCGACCTGATGGATGCGTTAGCAGAAAAAATTCTTTCTGACGTAGTGCTGGAACAGCAACCATGCATCTGTCGACTTGATCGAAAAAAGCTGGCAGGGTGGCCGTTGCAAATGGTTCGACACATCATGTCCGTCGTCTGGATTCGACAGGCGTGGCCGCGTCAGAAAATGACGTTTCGGCACTATGAACGGCTTTCAGTCGCTGTCTGCTCAGACGTTGAATGTCGCGAAGACTTCCCCGGCGGCATTCGCCTGAACGTGTCATCAGACGTCGTGCGTCTCAGCATGTCCCCGACACCCATATAAGTGAGTCGGCAAGTCACAGGTAAAATGCGCGACCGCAAAAAATAAAGCTCGGCACAAGGTTGTGCCGAGCTTTGCTTCATTAAATTACTGTACCTAACAATACAGTGCCCAACAAACGCTCAAACTAACCGTGAGCGTTTTCTTCCTCGACGGTCACTGGCTTGTAACCGCCCTTAGCTTTGAACATCAAAATCAGAATCAGGTAGCAAACCGCCATTGCTGCCGGCACATAAGCCGTCAATTTCAACGCTTGCTGACCGCCATATATTCCGGCCTCCTTCACAAAAGGGCCATCAGTATCGGCGGTCGCCTTGGCTTCTGACCACCACTTTGAAAGAGATGCGTAATTCTCGTCGGTCGTTCCTGATTCCTCAAGCAGCTTGCCAACTCGCGCAAGCTCCGCACCATTGTCCTCCATGGTCCCAACCTTGGCACCGTCAAGACCGACAGTCTTGTATCCAAAGAAGCTGCTTTCTTCTCCAGTCTTGTATCGGTCATAAGTTTCTTCATGCTTGCTCAGTTCCGCCGCAGCGTTGTAGTCCTGCTGGAAGCCAATGGCAGGGCCACCAAGCAGCCCGGCAGACAACATGCCGACTCCACCCAGCATTCCGATCGCAACAGCTCCACCTTTAGGAAACTGCTCAGATACGACTGCCAGCATGGTTGGCCAAAGAAACGTCTTACCTAATGCATATACGGTTGCCGCAAAAATACACGCAGCCACTGTTTCTGCGCCGCCCAACAATGTGAGTCCCGTGGCACCAAGCACAGCACTGACGAACAACAGCCCCAGTGGCGAAATACGATGAACAATCGGACCTGCAAAAAACCGGAGCACAAACATTAACATCGATGTATAAGCAAACAGCATCAACCCTTTCTGAGGGTTAGCCATAATGGAACCAGTGATTTTTGCGATCCACGAGTCGGTTCCGAGTTCGACGTATCCAACCATTGCGTGAATGATCAGCAGGAACAACATCAATGGAGCAAACACTGTACTCACCATCTGGCCAAGGCTTACACCGGCATCAGCAGCTTCTGACTTCGGAAACTTCTGCCCCATCAACAACGCGCCGTACACTACAACGGGAATAAGAAACAGAGACATCTGAATCTTCCAGTCGACCGCTTGCGAAATGACGTTTCCTGTTTCATCCAGCTTTGCCGCCATGAAAGCAGACGCAACACTTCCAGCCACCAAACCAGCGGGCCAGCCAGCGTGCAGAATATTGAGGTAGTGTGTCTTGTTTTTCGGGAACAAAGTGGCGGTTAATGGATTTACAACCGCTTCGCACAGACCGTTACCAACAGCAAAAATGAACATACCCCAGAATAGACAATTAAACGCGGCCACTTTTCCACCCGCAGCAAACGCTGCGGGTGCGCCCAGTGTCAGACCAGCCGACACAAGGTGCAGAATGAATGCCAGAATCAACAGCTTGCCGTAACCAACTTTGTCCGCAATCAGTGAGCTCAAAATAATTACAACGCCGAACCCGGTAAGCCCTCCGCCGGTAATCGTGCCTAGTTCGGTCATTGTGAAACCGAAATCGTTTGCCCACTGGGTCAGAATTCCGCCACGGACGGAGTACCCGACACCTGCAGCCAGAATCGCCATGAATCCAGCCCACAGTAAACGCTTTGCGTTTGGGGCTGCTGTTTCGCCTTCACTCATCCAAGGAATCTCCTGCGGCTAAGATCGCCTGATCGCTTTGAGAAAAAAAACGGACTAATCGATGCAAAAGTGAACTCAATGCTCATCCCGTTGCCATGCAACGACCCGTTGTTGAACAGCTGAGTCTAGCCACGTGTCCAATGGGTTTCCATTCCATAACCTCTACCACTTCAACAATCTTTCCGGCTGTTACTCAAATCCGAAGGCACGTAGAGCACCGAAATGGAAAAAACAGTCGATTAATGGCGTTTTGTGGACAGGATACAGTGGCGAAGCAACTTTGAGTTGATCTTATCACTAAGTGCGTGGCACATCTGAACGAAGCAATCGGCAGCACGATCCTCATTCAGCTCGTGCGCAGTGAACTCAGCCAAAGCTTCCTGTCGCAATATCGTTACCTGATCCAGCAATTGCTGCAGGACGCGAGATTCTTCCGGGCCACCTTCGCCATCGACTTCCATTTGATCACGCTCGAGCTGCAGCAGGTCTTTAATACAGCGGTCCAGCCGGTGTTCCTGACCGCGAGCCTGTCGATGATTCCACCAGCGTTGCAGTAACCAGACTGCAGCAATCAAAGAAACGACAAAGGACCGAATTCCTTCCGTCCCCTCAACAAAGTCGGGGTTCACCAGTGGCTTAAGCTCGGGATAAAAAACGTGCGACGCGCCGAGATGCATCGGGAATTCTGGCCGATCCGTCGCATAACCGATTCCGTTTTGGGACAACCCCCTCAACGTGTGACGGCCCTGAAATCTTCTATCAGAAACAATGCGAGTGACTTCTTCGACCAACCGCACAGAAGCATCGCGACTCGCCAGCAACTGTGCCTGCAGCGTTACTGTCTGAAAACTTTGGGCAGGTACTGGTGGGGAAGTCTGGAAATATCCGGCTGGAATTTCATCGCGAGTCAGCGAAGGGTGCTTGCAAGCGAACGCGTCCAGCCAGGGAATCTCTAACGGATGCCCAATCTGATCTGCAAGCAAAGTCTTCAAAATAGGCGTATCAAGACCGCAGCACAAAATGCTCACATCAATTGTCCTGTCCTGAATCTTCAACGGCAAATCAGCGTGGTCAATAGAACTCACGTTGATGACGTCTTCATCCAGTCCAAGGTGTCGCAGCAATAGGCAGGTCACCGCATAATTTCCGGACAACCGGTCGTTACACGACCATGTCAGTTTGCCAGCAGCGTTGAGACTGTCCGCCGCAATTGACATAGACCCCACGGGCATCAGAAATTCGGGATAAAGATTGCTGACAAAAGTAGCGGGTTCGGGCTCGCCGGACAGCGAATCAGCAGCACTCAGGATACTTAGCGTTCCCGGTTGATAAACTCCAAAGTCGGCCTTGCCGGCCTGAAGCAGTTGCAGATTTTCGAGAGAGCCTTGTGTTTCAATAACTTCTACCGAGGTGTTGAAACGGTTCCGCAATTCCTGAGCAATCCCCTGCGCAATGTCAGCATACCGGCCTTCTGCCGCGCCACCAGCGATTCGAACAACCTGTGGCATCCGAGCGCGAGACCAGTAGAACCAGATGGCGATGAACAGCATTAACAGTACGGTAATGCCCAGCCACGAAACGCGTCGGCGGGATGAGCCGGGACTCAGGCGTTTGTCTAACACAATTATTGATTCGCCCATGGGTGGAATGCACGTTGGGGGTAAACTTTCCTCGTTGGCTTGTCTGGGCGCCACACGAGCGGTGAACGATAAGCTTAGCCGATGCCACGTAACTTGGCTAACAGGGACTTGCGTCAAACTAGCCCTACATATTTCTTGCAGGCACAATATTTCCAAGGCGACCTTTTTCTAATCAGCAAAGAAATCGACCTGCCATGACCTCAATTCGCAAAAAACAATTTCGAATCATCATCATGGATAATGAACCGTCATTGCTAACCGGGATTTCCATGCTGCTGGAATCCCTTGGACATTATGTGCGACAGGCCAGCGGTGGTGAAGCAGCGCTTCAGTGCATTCGACAGGGTGAATACTTCGACAGGGTGAATGCTTGATCTAACAATCCACAATGGGCTTAGGGGCCTGAAGATCGTCGCCGAACTGAGCGAAATTGACTCAACAATGCGACTGATCGTTACCAGCGGTTACGCGGCGGACAAGGCCATAACAAATTACATCGCTTTCGGCTTGCACGGTGCGCTGCCCAAACCTTTCAGCCTTGCAGACCTTAAACAAACGATCGCACAGGCAATGTCCTGCGAGTAGCGTTTGCGGCAAATCGCGATTAAAGTCACCAAAACACAAATTCCATTCGATGGAAGATTTGCTTAGTGAAGCTTAGGTAATCACCATTTGCTGCAGCCGGGACAAATTCCGTCTCAGGCGCTGAATTTGCTCTCCCAAATGTATTCTGCTGCAGAGGCTACGCCGTCGTGAGTCAGGAAAGAACATGTCGCCTTGTGACGCTTGGCTGCAAGGTCAACCAATACGAAACTCAGCTTGTGCGCGAAGCACTTCAACAGAATGGGTTTCGAGAAGCTCTGGATGATGAGTCGGCAGATCTCTGCGTTGTCAACACCTGCACTGTCACCAACAACGGCGATTCACGCTCACGCCAGGTCATTCGACAGCTGGCGAAGAAAAATCCAGGAACAAAGACAATCGTGATGGGCTGCTATGCGACGCGCGATCCGCAGGCTGTCAGCGAACTTCCAAATGTAATCGAAGTCATCACGGATAAACGCGAATTACCCGATGTTCTGGGGCGTTTCGGCATCGTGGATATGCCAGCTGGCATCAGTGAGTTTGAAGGACATCACCGCGCTTTCGTAAAAATTCAGGATGGCTGCATTCTCAAGTGCTCTTACTGCATTATCCCGACCGTTCGCCCCGGCGTTCGCAGTCGCCGCCCGGTCGATATCGAAGAAGAGATTCGTCGGCTGGTGGACAACGGTTACCGCGAAATTGTGATTAGCGGCGTGCACGTTGGACACTTTGGAATCGACACAAACAACATCCGTAACGGCGAAAGTCCCGAGCGGCTTTGGGACCTGCTTCGGCGACTTGATCGCATTCCTGGCGAATGGCGAATGCGACTTTCCAGCATAGAAACTGTCGAAGTTAATGATGACTTCATCAAAGCCGCCGCCGACTGCGAACACCTTTGCCCTCAGTTTCATCCTGCGCTGCAGAGCGGATCTGACACTGTGCTGCAACGAATGCGGCGACGTTATCGCGTTGATCGTTTCCTGAGTCGACTGGAACAGATCCGTGAAATGTTGGGTAACGACCCTGCGTTTTCAACCGATGTGATTGTTGGGTTTCCAGGTGAGACGGACAAAGAATTTGAGGAAACTCTCAAAACCTGTCGGCAGGCTCGTTTTATGAAAGTGCATGTCTTTCCATACAGCCGTCGTGATGGAACGCCCGCCGCAGAATTCTCAAACCAGGTCCCAGGCAGCGTCATCCGTGAACGCGTGACCGCGCTCGGTGAATTGGAACGTGAGCTCGCTCTGAAGTTTTACGAGACTCGAGTCCAGTCTGGCGCAGAGCAGCTGGTCTTTGCCGAAGGATTTAGCGAACACCGAACGGGCTGGGTGAAGGGTTCTGATCAATGGTACATCCCGGTGGAAGTACCCGGCGACAAGCGCGACCTGGGACAATTTGTACGCTGCAAAGCCGTTTCAGCGACACGCGAACATGTGACATCGGCGAGAATTTCAGACGCCGGACTGGCAAAACCTCAATCTATCGACATAGCGACTCACGCTGAATAACGTGCCTCGCATTTATGCAACAGACGACGAACACAAAAAGAGTCCGCTCAGGAAACCTGAACGGGCTCTTTGTAGGGTGAGTAACCGGACTTGAACCGGCGACCTCTGGAATCACAATCCAGCGCTCTAACCAGCTGAGCTATACCCACCATGTTGACGCGAGTGCCGCGATGCAAAGAAATATATCCATGCCAAATACGTCAATCAAGGTTCTGAGGCATTTTGTGCAATGATTCGGCAGACTCCGGCGGCAGATGGGCCTACAACGTAACGGCTGGGAGGAATACGCAGAAAATCTCGCCTCGCCCGCAAGCGACGAACCCCGTTTTTTCTTAAAAACATCGCGACAACTTGGCATCATCGGGCGTGTTAGCCTGCCTTCAAAACCAAAAAGCGTGCTCACTGTAGATATTAGTTTTTCAGAATCAGCGTTCATGAGCGTCATTCTCACCGAGAATCTGTGCAAATCTTATGGAGATCGTCGAGGCGTCGACGACGTGTGCCTGTCTATTCAAGGTGGTGAGATCTTCGGTTTTCTAGGCCCAAACGGAGCAGGGAAGTCAACCACAATTCGATTGCTACTGGGCTTTCTAAAGGCGTCTTCCGGCGTCGCATCCATTTTCGGAAAAGACTGCTGGAAACAGAGTGATTCCATTAAGCAGGACGTTGGCTACGTTGCAGGCGATGTTCGCCTTTATTCGTGGCTAACCGCTAGAAAAGCGTTTCAAATTGTGGGTGAGATTCGCCAAATGGATCTGATGCCACATGGCCTGGAACTGTCAGAGCGATTTCGATTGGAACCAGACCTTCCTGTTAGGAAAATGTCGCGTGGAAACCGACAGAAAGTCGCCCTTGTACTGGCTCTGGTTCATCGCCCAAAACTGTTGATTCTGGATGAACCCACATCCGGACTCGATCCACTCATGCAGGACACTCTGGGGGACTGCCTGCGAGAACTCAGCAACGCAGGCCACACCGTCTTTTTCTCCAGCCATACTTTGAACGAAGTCGAAACATTGTGTGACCGAGTCGCTGTCGTGCGAGATGGCCGGATCGTGGCGAACGAACGAATTTCCGAAATGAAGCTCAAGGCTCCACGGTCGGTTTCGTTAAGATTTGAAACCGAGCAAGCGGCCAGAGCCGCAATCATTCCCGGCTTTCTGAAGGTGGAACGCCAGCAACTGGCAACCCTTCATCTGCGACTCAATGGACCTGCCACCGAACTCACCAAATGGGCAGCATCGCAGGCATTGGCGGATATCACAATCGGATCACCAAATCTAGAGTCGCTTTTCCGTGGCTTCTACGACCTGAGTTCTCTGGATAACAGCAGCGAACAAAGCGAGTCTGATTCGCAGGCTGTTGGATCAACAGGGAAACAGCCATGAAAGGAATCCTAAGGAAGATCTATCTTGAAGTTCGCTGGCCAGTTTTCTTTTTCAGCATTGGCCTGGCCATCATTATGGCGCTGCTCACAACGCTACTGCCAAAAGTGCTGGGCGATATCGATAAGGTGTTTGAAAAACTACCGTTCGTAAAACCAATCATCACCGCATTGCTGGGAATGGATCCAGGTGATGGTTTCACGGCTCAAATGATGCAGGCGTTTCTGTGGGTGCATCCTACCGTACTGTCGATTCTGTGGGCTCACGAACTTATGTATTGTTCGCGGATGCCAGCCGCGGAAATTGACCGAGGTACCATCGATTTTCTACTTGGTCTCCCCATTTCACGATGGAAGTTGTACGTTGGCGAATCTATTGGCTGGATCGCTTCCGGCACGATAATTATCGGAACCGGAGTCTGCGGTCACCTGTTAGCTTCGTTGAAGTTGCAACCACAAATGCGTCCCGGTGCTTTTGCAATTTTTTGCATCGTGGCAAACCTATTTGCCGTCTATCTAGCCGTCGGCGGACTGTCGTGGCTTGTATCGGCAAACAGCGACCGACGAGGACGCGCCATCGGAATCATGTTCGCGATACTGCTCATGTCGTTTCTGCTTAATTTCCTAGCGCAGTTTTGGGAGCCGGCAAAATCGGTTTCGTTCCTTAGCGTCATGGAATACTACCGACCAGCCTTCATCATTCAGTCGGGCAGTTTCCCTTGGTCTGATGTGAGCACACTGACGCTTATCGGCAGCGTTTCATGGATACTGGGCGGACTCATTTTTAGACAGCGCAGTGTCTGCACGGTCTAAACAGAAAATCGACATTCAGCAATCAGAATTGAGCCGACCACTGTTGCACGCCGACCACTGTCAAGGCACTTTCAAGATTGCCTTTTCGCGATGACCTACTTGCCATAACGCTCCAGAGCAATATCTTTAACAGCCTTCAAATCAAGCTTACCTGTGCCAAGCAGCGGAATATTTTCAAGCTCCAGAAAACTGTCCGTTGAAGGAATCCACAAGTTGGGTATCCCCGCCTGCTGTAGCTCAGTAAGAACCTGGCTGATGGGCTTTTTGAATGGCTTGTGGAGAACAATCAGCCGTTCACCTTTTTTTGCGTCGGGGACGGCAGTTACAGCACACAGAATTTCAGGCTCGTCCGTCAGATCGTCGTCGATGATTCGCGTTAGTTCCTGTTCGATACGAATATGCGGCACCATTTCGCCGCCGATCTTTGAGAAGCGGCTTTGGCGGCCTGTAATCTCAATAAATCCGTCGTCGTCAATCTTCCCAATGTCACCCGTGTCATACCAGCCGTCAGCAATGACTTCGGCCGTCTTATCCGGGCGATTCAGGTAGCCCAACATAACGTTTGGCCCCTTGATGCGCAGCAAGCCTTCCTGGTTTGCTCCTAATTTTTCTTGGGTTTCAGGATGAAAGATCGCGGCAGTAGTTCCGGGAATTGGCAGCCCAACCGTGCCATGCCGGGTCAGCGAGGCATCACCACTTTTACCAGATCGTGAGTCCGGCACATTCAGTGCTGCGGCGGGAGAAAGTTCCGTTGTTCCGTACGCTTCTGTGGGCTCGAAACCGTATTTTTCTTTCCAGGCAATTCGCAATTCGGGTGACATCTTTTCCGCTCCAACCAGAGCGATGTCGACGGTCTTCATCTGTTCTGGTTCGCAACGTTTCATGTAAGACTTTAGAAACGTTGGTGTCGCCGCAATGATCGTAACTTTGTGCTTTCCTATCAGGTCGGTCACAACACGGGCGTCCAGCGGATTGAAATGATAAACGGCCGCAGGATCCATTGCGAACGGCAGCCACATACCAACAGTGAAACCGAACGAATGGAAAAACGGCAAAACTCCCAGAATGACGTCTTTATCATTCAGGTGATATAGTTCTGTTGCTGCATCAAGGTTTGAATTGATGTTTCCATGCGACAACATCACTCCCTTGGGTTCACCCGTCGAACCGGATGTGAAAATGATCGTCATAAGATCATCGGGCTGAATGTTCTGCAGACCAAGCTTCTTTGTCAGCATTCCCATTGGCATCAGTTTAGCTGTTACCAACGCCTTCAGTTTGGCAAACCTGCCAAGCTTTTCTTTCAGGTCTTCCATGTAGACCAGTTCAACGTCCAGGTTCATCGGCCGTTTCTTTATGAAATTCCGACTGGTAATAACGCGCTTAATGCCAGCTTCCTTAATACAGAAGTTAACGACCTCATCCGTCAGCGTATAGTTCAGGTTGACTGTAACTCGCCCCGCAAGAGCAACCGCGAGGTTCGCAATTGCTCCACCTGCCGACGGTGGCAGCAACAGGCCGACCATCTTTTCGTCCGCATCAAGTACTGTGTTTTTCAACAGATCACGGAAGGCAAGGGCACCGGTAAGAAGTTTGCCCCCGGTCAGGTTTGTGCCGACGGAATCAGCAACCTTGCCGCGCCCCCAGGCAGCGCGGCACTGACGAATAGTTCGAATAGCTGGAATCATCTTGTTTTCCTTTCTGCGATTGGCAGATTCATCTTTTAGTTGCAGCACCGCGTGTCGCACAGCGTCGACATCGGTAACTTCGTCATATGGAATCAGTTTTCCAAAATTGATCGACACCGGGTAAGGCCATTGCCTGGGCTTCTTCCAGAAAAACCGGCCGCCTTCATTACTGAAGATACTTCCCCAAAGTTCATCCAGGTACACGGGCAATACAGGAGCACCTGTGCCTTTAAGGATCTTTATCATCCCGCGTTCGAACTTCAGTAATTCGCCGGTCCGGGAAATCTGACCTTCAGCAAAAATGCAGACCAGGTCACCATTTTTCAGAGCGTCACGAGCCGTGTTCAAAGACTGAATCAACGCCTTGGGCCCATCCTCGCTTTTGATCGGGATGATCTCAAACAACTTTGCGAGCCAGCCAATAAACCCTCCCTGAACATAATCAGCATAGGCGATCATCCGGATGCTTCTGGAACTTGACAGCAGAATTAAAACGCCATCAATCCATGACACATGATTGGCAACCAGCAGGGCAGGGCCATGTTCAGGAATATTCTCGGTGCCGAATGTGCGTACTCGATAGACAGTGCGACTTAGTAGCCAGACGAAGAACCGAATCGTGGCCTGCGGAATCAACCAGATGACATAGAACACGATTGGCAAGGTGCCGATCCCTGCGAGTAGAAAAATCTGATCAGCACTGCAACCCATTCCATTTCGAAGCAATGGAAACAAAACAGAAACTCCCAACACTCCGAAAGAAGTAATCTGATTGCACGCCGCCAGAATTGCCCCAAGATTTTCTCGAGGACTGCGATCCTGAAGGTACGCGTTCAGCGGTACGTTAAACAGTCCGCCACCGATGCCGATCATGGCAAGTGAGATGCCAAAGATCCACCACGACTCACTGCTAAAGAAAGCCATAACACACGCCAGCACCATTAAACCAGCACCGAGCGGAACCATGCCAAGTTCAACTCGGCCACCGGACCATAGACCAGCCAGCACGCTGCCAATCCCGACTCCCAGAGACAGCACGGCAAGGTATTGCCCAACGTTTTCCTGGACCATATTCAGATTATTGATAACAAACGTATCGATATTCAGCTGAGCCAAAGCCGCGAGCGACCAGAAGAATGCGATGCCCATTGTGACTCGCAAGATGGGCAGATCTGACATTACAAGTTTGATGTCTCGCCAGGAATACTTGATGGGATTTAACGGAAAACTGATTCCGGGGTTTGCCGGCGTTACTCTTGCAATCAGAAGCGACGCAATGATGCCTGCCACAGACACACTCAGTAAAGCTGTCGCAGAAATCCATAACAGCGAATTGCCATCAGGCCCGTTCACGCCATCCAACCCCCCTGTTGCGGAGTAAAGTGCATTCCCGCCAACCGTCCCCACAATCACCGCAATTAAAGTGACAAAGCCCGTGATTCCATTTGCAGCGGACAGTTTTTCTTTGGGCACAATTTCTGGAATGATTCCATACTTCGCGGTACTCAATAAAGCACTTTGGGCTCCCGTGAGAAACAGTACAACAAACATCGCCTGCATGTTGCCTAACCAAATCGCAACAACCCCCAACAGCATGATCACCGCTTCCGCAACTTTCAGACAAACCGTCGAGGAGCGTTTACTGAAGCGGTCAGCTACCCAACCCGCCCACGGCGCCAAAATAATCGACGGCAAAATGAAGCTGCCAAGGCCAACCGCCAACATCATCGATTCGTTTGCTTCTTTCTGGGAATCGGTGAGATTCGGCAATGAACCAAACTGATACTTCGCGATGGGCACAATCAGCCACCGAAACATGCTGTCGTTCACAGCGGTCAGAAACCCCATCACCAGGTAACCAATGAAAGACGCCGACTTGAGCGACCGATGGGCTGAATTATCAACGTTTGGGCCCGCGGTCATTGAGATACCTGGCAGTGAAAGTGAACAAAGGTGTGTTATTTGACGTTGTTGGCTGGAAAACTCGAATATCTTATTTTGCTAAGAAAAAACAGCGGGATCGCTGCTCTGGGATTTGGAAACAACTTCTTCCGTGCCCCGCTGCAACAATTGACAGAATTCGAAGCAACCGCAAATTTACAACTGCGTGATATCTCCTTCGCGTCAAACCGATCGAACAGAGCTAACAATTTCTGGAATTTCTTTACAGCAAGTTACAGAAACACGATGCCAGTTCTGGCTTGTGGAAAACAGCAGTAATCCAGCGAAACGCGGCATTCGCAGTCGCAGGTCAGCGTAATCCGCGATAGTCCGACGTTCGAAATCGAACCTGAATTGCCAACTGAAGCAGTGCGGCAAGACGGTGTCGGAATTTCCACATGCTTGAGTTAAACTAACTGACCGAGGCCGGTCTGCGGTGAGTATCAATGCATCTCCGTTGAAGAACGTAATGACAGAGCTATCACAAAATGAAATCGTGAATTACCCCATTGTGTTCTTCGATGGTGTGTGTGGCCTGTGCAACCATGCCGTCAACTTCCTGATGTCACGAGACTCAAAGGGAGTTTTGAAGTTTGCGCCCCTGCAGGGAACAACCGCCGGCCAACTGGTACCACTGGATGTCAGACAAGACCTAAACACGTTCGTATTTGCAGACAGTGGCCGTTTACACTATCGATCTACGGCGATGGTTAGAATTTTGATGCGGATCGGTGGGCTATGGGGTATTGTGGGGACATTATTGTGGCTGATTCCATGGCCATTGCGCGACCTTGGGTATCGGTGTGTTTCAAAAATCAGGTACCGCCTGTTTGGTAAACATGAATCCTGCCGACTGCCAACCCCGGAAGAACGTAGCCGTTTTTTAGACTGATGCAAAACGGAAATCGAATGCCCGATTCGCATGATCTTCAGCGTGGAAAATCTCAGCCAGTATCAGAACCCGCTGAAGTACAGACATCGCCCAGGGAACGCCGCCTGGGAATCGCGTTTTCAAGTCTTGCGTTCTTCATCAGCTACGTCATCACCGCCGGACCAGCCGTATTTCTGACACGCACGTTCGACCAGCCAATGATCGAATCCATTGTTCGAACACTGTACGCGCCCCTGATTCTGATCATCAAGCTTAATATCCCAATCATCGGACCAGCCATTAAAGCGTGGGTCGCCCTGTTTCAGTAAAACGGACTGGCTAGTTCGCACCTTCTGCATTAATTCCCCCGGTATTCCAGCCGTGCCTGGGAA
>JBDNFN010000372.1:0-17045 GCA_041689795.1 Fuerstiella sp.
CATGCCAAAGGCGTTTACCGCTGGACGGATCGTAGCCAACGAGCAACCCGGTTCCTGCGACAACAATTTCATCGCCCGTATCGGTGCTGCAGACGACCGGATGTGAATAGTTGACCGCCATATCATTGCGATCGTCTTTCCATTTCAGATCGCCGGTTTTCTTATCGAAAGCATAGAAGGCCGGGTTCAGGTCATCGTCCTGGCAAAACAACAGCAGATCCTTGTACAGAACGGGCGACATGCCTGCTCCCCATTTGAAGACGAAATAGGGGACCGGCAAATTCTTCTTCCATACGTCTTTCCCGGTAGCAGCGTCGAGCGTCAGCATTCCAAGTGTGCTGAAATAGAAGTAGACGCGTTCGGCATCAGCAGCGGGCGTTGTACTGGCGTAACTATTGGTCTTGTGAGTATCAGCGATCTCGCCAACCGGCCATGTTCGCTTCCAGAGTTCGTCACCACTGTCGGCGTCGAAAGCGAATAGACCAACAGTCTTGTCGTCAACCATTGCCGAAGTGAAGACGCGACCAGCAGCAACCACAACAGAGCCGATTCCGTCACCCAGTTCTGCTGTCCACTTGACTCGCTCCGTGTCGGAGAACTTTACTGGCAGGGGCAATGAGTTATGGGAAATGCCCGTACAATTGGGTCCACGAAATTGCGGCCAGTCTTCAGCATGAACGGCGCCCGTCAGAAGACCAAGAACGCTGAACAGAAATATTCGCATCATTACGCGGCTCCCACTTTGATCCAACTCTAATGTGACTTTGATCAATCATGACATTCCCTGTGGGAAAATGAAATCCAACACAATGTCGAAGAGCTTGAGCGAAGGAATGCCGTGCTGTGTGACTTGGCCCTGAATCAATGTCACGGTATCCTGTTTACGGCAGTCCGTTCACTATCGAGATGTTGAGCGATTAAATCTGTATTCCACGCCGTCGGTTTTGTGGCGTGATTCCCGCAGCGAAAAGAATTGAAGACATGCCATTCCATTTTTCACTCGATCGCCGCACATTTCTGGCAGGTTCTGCGGCTGGGTTACTGACGCTCTCGGCCCGTGGAGAAAAGCCGGACGATAAATCCGTCGACGAACATCTGGTCTACATCGTGAACGACACACATATCGGCGAAAAACATCCGCCGGATTCGCCAGTGCCGAGCCACCTGAAGCAAGTCGTCGCAGACATACTTCAACAGCAAAGAAAGCCTGCTGCGGTCATCATCAATGGCGATCTTGCACTTACAGATGGTCAGCCAGGCGACTACGTTCACTTTGCAAAACTAATCGCGCCACTGCAGTCTGCAAACGTGGCGACTCACGTGACGCTTGGCAACCATGATAATCGTGACGTGTTTTTTAGTGTCATGAATGAACAACGCACAGAAAACCCATTTGTGGAATCTCGTCATATTTCAGTGATCACCACACCCAATGCGAATTTTTTCCTTCTCGATTCGCTTAAGGAGACGATGGTCACGCAGGGAACAATCGGCAAACAACAACTGTCGTGGTTATCGAAGGCACTTGACGATCATTCCGATCGACCGGCAATAATTGTCGGTCATCACAACCCACGGCTCGGGGGTGACCCCAATCACTTTCCGGGCGGGCTGATTGATTCGGCAGAATTGTGGGACATTCTCAAGGGCCGATCACACGTGAAGGCTTACGTCCACGGGCATATTCATGATCGCACAAATGCGCAACACGAGGGCATTCACATCCTGAACACGCCAGCCACGTCCTACGTCGCAAACAAGCAATTGTCGACAACCGGCTGGACTGTCGCCCGCCTTTCGCCCACCGGCATTCAACTGACCACGCACACCAACGACGCCAATCATCCGTGGAACGGCGATCGTCATTCACTCCTCTACCGTGTCTGAAATCAGGCAACAGTAAATGACTTTTCACGACACCTTCAGTAGTCAAGCGAGGCTTTCCACTGAACAATGGAATGCCCGCTCTGCTTGAATAGAAGTGGCTAGTTGGAAGCAACGAAACCGCCTGCTCAGAACCACGCGAGACCACGTTATGCATGTACGCTTTCTTATCCTTTGGCTGTTGATCATGTCCAACACTGCTACATCGGCCGACCCGGTTGTCTTTGTTTCAGCCTTCAAGTCGGGCGAGGAAGGAGCCATTCATGCTTATGGCTTTGATTCGGAAACCGGACAGCTAAAACTGTTGAATCGAACGACGGATGTTGAGAATCCATTTTTTCTTGCGATCTCGCCCGATGGTCGGTTTCTGTATTCCATTGATGCCGAAAAGTTCGGAGGACCTGAAAACGAATTCGTGGCGGCCTATCGAATTGAGGGACGCGACGGAAAACTGACGCGTCTGAATCAACAGTCGGCTCGCGGAACGGCGTCGTGCTATCTGGATGTGGATGCCAAGGGGAAAACCGTCGTTGTCGCCAACTATTCGACCGGCAGCGTCTCGGCGTTGTCGATTCAGGATGACGGTTCGCTGGGGGAAGCCTCAAGCTTTTTCCAACACGCGGGAGCCAGCATCGATCCGAAACGTCAGACCGGACCGAACGCTCATTGCATTGTTGTGAGCCCCGACAACCGATTCGCTTTGGCAGCGGATTTGGGAATCGACAAGGTGCTGATTTATCGTCTGAATGCAGACATAGCCACGATGACTGCCAGCGCAACACAGCCATTCGCAAAGTTGCCGCCGGGTTCCGGTCCGCGGCATCTGACATTTCATCCGAACGGTCAGCGTGTTTATGTGATCAACGAGTTGAGCAACACTATCACGGTTTTCGATTATAATGCAGACGTCGGCACGCTCGAAGCACAGCAAACGATTTCAACACTGCCTGCTGGATTCTCCGACAGCAGCAACACTGCCGACCTGAAGATTACTCCCGACGGAAAATTTCTCTACGGAACGAATCGCGGTCACGACAGTATTGCGATCTACAAGATTGCCGACAGTGGCCAACTGGAGCTTGTTAGCATCGAGCCGAGTTTAGGCAAGGGGCCGCAGAACCTGCTGATCACTCCCGATGGCCGCTGGTTACTGTGTGCCAACATGCCGGGGAACAGCCTCGTTGTCTTCGCCATTGATTCCAAAACCGGCGCCATATGGCCGACGGGTGAACCTCTGTCGATCCCAATGCCTTCATGCATTCGCTGGCTGAAGTAGCTGCACAAAGAAATGGAGTCGCCGACGGTAGTAATTCTGCCTGAGGCCAGTGAACTTCTCTGACGGGTGTCGCCGAGAAGCTGTTTCGACTGAAGAAGAAAAGAGAAACGATGATTTCCACCGTCCGCGGCACTGCGACCTTTGCGTCGTTGATCTATGCCTGTGCGTCTTTCGCCGCGGCGAATGAATTCCACGCCGTGACCGTTTTTCGGAACGAGACCGACGGTTACAAAGTGTTTCGCATTCCGTCCATTATTAAAGCGGCCGATGGAGATCTGCTCGCTTTTTGCGAAGCAAGGACCGGTGGCGACGCGAGCGAAATCGATTTGGTATCGAAGAGATCAACCGATGACGGAAGAACCTGGCAAAAGCTCCAGGTGGTTCAGGATCACGACGACTTTCGGTCGCTGTTTCCAAAAGATGCGCCGCCAATTACGGTGGGCAACCCGGCACCCGTGGTCGACCTGTTAGACTCTCAGTATCCTGGGCGGATCTGGCTGCCATTCACTCTGGAAAATGACCGCGTTTTTGTCACCTACAGCGACGACCACGGCAAAACTTGGGCGCCGCGGCGAGAAATCAGCCAGAACGTGAAACTCGAACGATGGGGTTGGTATGCAACTGGCCCGGTCCATTCTATTCAGTTGCAACATGGCAAACATCGTGGCCGACTGGTTGTTCCCGCTGATCATCGACTGGGTGACGACGGTATCGATCGCGGAATCGAAGGTGCTCAGGTAATTCTCAGCGACGACCATGGCAAGACCTGGCGACTCGGAGCAATCGACGACACCTACGAAGACGATCTGAAGGCCAACGAAACCACGGTCGTCGAACTCAACGATGGAAGGATGTATTTCAATACGCGCGATCAAAATGGCAGGGCCACTGGAACGCGAGGAGGAGCCTACAGCAGCGACGGTGGGGAATCCTTCGACGCGGCTCGCACCGCGCCCTACAAATGGTTTTCGCCGGAACCGGCGCCGTTTGATACACCGGTTGTTCAGTGTGCACTGTTTCGCGCCGCCTCGACGGCCACAGGGGACGCGCGGGATTTGATCCTGTTCTCCGGCCCTGACGAAAGTGGCCCGTCCGGGAAAGGGCGTAGTGATCTTCGGCTGCGTTATTCACTCGATGAAACAGCCACGTGGCACGACGGCCCGCTCATTCATGAGGGGCCGGCAGCTTACAGCGACATGGTTCGACTTAAATCGCAACGGTTTGCAATTCTGTTTGAAGCAGGAATCAAAGGACAAAAAAGCTTCGACCGAATTCTGTTCGTTCCTTTCGGCTTAGATGATCTGCCGCTGCCAGCCGATGTCACTTTGAGCAACTCGAATCCGGCCGCTCCGTTCACAATTGACCGAACTGTTCTGACGCGTGGTTACGACGGAAAAAAGTGTTGGGTTCACGCTCGAGCCGGAATCGTTCCAACGCCGAACAACCAGTCATCTCCCAATGTCGTGGTCACCACGCAGCCGCTGATGATTACCGGATCGGATGTGTTCTATGCCCTCAATTCGACCTTCAGTCATGATCTCGGTAAGTCCTGGTCACCACTGATTCCGCAGGCGTCTTTTGAGCGTCAGCAAATTTCTGAACGGCAGGAGGAAACGATCTGCGACTTTACGCCAACGTGGCATCGGGCAACGGGCAAATTGCTGGGCACCGGCCAAACGGTACGATATCAGGACAACAAAGTCATGCAGGTGCGGCCACGGCACACTGCCTGGTCCGTGTACGATCCGGCAACACATCAATGGAGCGAGCCCCGAAACCTCAGGATGCCCGCTGAAGTCAGATTTCAAAACTGCGGAGCTGGAAGCGTACAACGTTTCGATCTGCCGAACGGCGAAATTCTGCTGCCCGTCTATTTTAAGGATCCGAGGAAAGCTCAGTACGGTGTGACCGTTGTTCGCTGTAAATTTGATGGCACCGAACTTACGTACCTGGAACACGGGACTGAATTAACGATTGACGTTAAACGCGGCCTCTACGAACCATCAATTACGAAGTCCGGTGATCGTTTCTTTCTCACGCTTCGCAACGACGACCACGGTTACGTCACCAGCAGCTCCGACGGATTGTTTTACGATGAACCCCGCCGCTGGACGTTCGACGACGGAAAAGATCTCGGCAACTACAATACCCAGCAGCACTGGGCGACTCACGATGAGTTACTCTATCTGATCTACACGCGGAAAGGTGCCGGTAACGATCACGTCTTCCGTCATCGCGCTCCGCTGTTCATCGCAGAAGTGGACCCCGACAAACTTCATGTTATGCGAGACACAGAACAGGTTCTCGTCCCGGAACGAGGTGCTCGCCTGGGCAACTTTGGCGTTGCCCAAATCACGCCGAACGAAACCTGGGTTGTGGTAACAGAATGGATGCAGACCTGGGGGCCAAATCATGTGATGCCCATCGACAACAAATACGGCGCTGACAACAGCATTCATATTGCGAAACTCAAATGGCAATGAACCGTTTTTCGGTTAATGGAAGATGGCCTCGAACTGATTGGGGTTCCATCAATCGAAACCAAATTTTAAGCCATGCCACCGGAAACCAATTCTGATTCCTCCTGACTGATGTGCGCGGAAACGTTTCTATGAATCTTGCAGACAAGACAGCAATCGTGACCGGTGCCGGTCGAGGCATCGGAAAAGGCTGCGCGATCGAACTCGCGCGAAGTGGCGCCGATATCGTCTTGAATGATCGCCCCAATAGCCCGGATCTGCAGACGACAGCAGTTGAAATCCGAGACATGGGGCGGCAATGCCACGTCATCGAATCCGACGTATTCTCACGAGCCGGATGCGAACAACTTGTCGCCAAAGCACTTGGTGTGGTACCACAGATTGACATTCTGGTCAGCAATCCCGCCTTCAGTCGTCGCGGGGCGTTTCTGGATTACCCACCGGAACTGTTTGAGGCTACGATAAATGGCACGCTGACAAGCGGTTATCATATGAGTCAGCTGGTTGCGCGGCACATGGTGGAGCAACGCGTGGCGGGGAAAATTGTCTTCATCTCCAGCGTTCAGGCCGAAATGCCAACCGCACTTTGTTTTGCCTATGGCGCGGCTAAAGCGGGCCTGAATCATATGGCTCGTTCTATTGCCGTGGAGCTTGCTCCGCATCGCATTAACGTCAACGTGATCGAACCTGGCTGGATCGATACTCCCGGAGAACACGTCACATTCAGCGATGAGACGATAGAATCGGAAGGTAAGAAACTGCCCTGGAAGAGAATGGGATTGCCTGCAGATATTGGCAAAGCGGCTGCCTTTCTTTCGAGTCCGGACGCGGACTATATTTCCGGCACAGTGCTGCCAGTTGACGGACTGTATCTGTATGGTCACTGTCTGGCAGAAAAACTTGCCCCATTGAAAGATGTCGATTGATGGCTGTACAGTTGCAATCTCAAGTCATCAAGGGAGCAGAGCCAGGCCCCCATCTTCTAATTACCGGCGGCGTGCACGGAGACGAATTTGAGCCGATCGCTGCGATTAGAAAGCTGCAGGCGGCGATTGGTGAGACGCTCCAGAAAGGTCAGCTCACACTGGTTCCGTGCGTGAACGAAGAAGCATTTTTGCTTGGTAGGCGATGCGCAGCGGATGAACTGGATCTCGCCCGTACATGTCCTGGTCGTGCGGATGGTTCAGCCACGGAACAGGTTGCCGCCGCACTCAGCGAATTGATTCGAGATTCAGATTACTACATCGACCTGCACACCGGTGGTACAGAGTTCGCTGTTGTTCCCCTGGCTGGATACGTTCTCCATACAAACGTCGAAATCCTGAATGGGCAGCGCCGCATGGCGAAGGCATTCAACCTTCCGGTCGTCTGGGGAACATCACCGAAGCTCGAAGGCCGGTCGTTGTCCGTTGCTCGAGACGCTAACGTTCCCGCCATATATTGCGAATACGGAGGAGCGGCGGTGTGCTCAAGCGACGGCGTTGCAGCGTATGTTCAGGGCTGTTTGAATGTCATGGCCATGCTGGAAATGATCGACGTGGCCGAGCCGGAATGTCGCATCAAACATACGGTGGAAGATTCACGCCCGAATTCCGGTCATTTGCAGGTTTGCCATCCGTCTCCAGTCGATGGATACTTTGAACCGACTGTCGAGCTGGGCCATTATATCGTCAAAGGGTCGCCGCTGGGAACGGTTGTTTGCCTGAGCGACAACTCAACTCATGTCGTTGACAGCGCTCACACCGGAATCGTGCTCATGCTCCGCACGTTTCCTCGCGTTCGCGCCGGCGATTCCGTAGGAGTCGTGATGAAGGGGCCATTGAGCGACTCAGCGACGTGATGCTTTGTTTCCCAGATACTTTCTCAGGTCGTTTGGCCGACCTGCTGCCTCTCGTCAGAATACAATTCAAGCGACTTCCATCCAGCCAGAGATTCTTCCGAGTGAAGTAAAGTTACATGAAACAGATTCTTGTCATCGGCGGCGGATCGATCGGGGAACGACACGTCCGCTGCTTCCAAGACTCCGGCCGAGTAAACATTTCGCTGTGTGAGATTAGCGACGACCTTCGCACGACGGTCGCGAAACGTTACAAACTGCAGCAGACGTTCGGCTCACTCGATGAAGCGTTGGCTAATTCAGCCTTCGACGCCGCTGTTATTTGCACACCAGCGCATCTGCACGTGGCCATAGCAATGGAACTGGCGACTCATGGCTGTGGAATCCTGATTGAAAAACCGTTGAGCATTTCTCTGGAGGGAACAAGCGAACTCATCGCTGAAGTGGCCAGCCGCCAGATTCCCGTTTCTGTCGCGTACGTGTTGCGACAACATCCGGCGCTGCAGGCATTACGGGAGTGCGTGCAACAGCAACGCTTCGGTCGCCCCTTGCAAATCGCGTACACCGGTGGTCAATTTTTTCCGCATTACAGACCCGCGTATCGAGACATCTACTATACCAAACACGAAACCGGCGGCGGCGCCATTCAGGATGCTCTGACCCATATTGTCAATGCCGTGGAATGGATCGTGGGGCCGATCACCAAGCTCGTGGCTGACGCGGAACACTGTGTTCTTGACGGTGTCGATGTCGAAGACACCGTGCATTTACTCACCCGACACGCCCACGCCGATACAAAAGACTCTGTCGCAAGGGCCATGCCTTTGTTAGGATCGTTCAGCTTAAATCAGCACCAGACTCCCAATGAATCGACGTTGACTGTTATCTGTGAAAAAGGAACGGTTCGATTTGAGTCTCATAACAATCGCTGGCTTTCCTGTACGGAACCGGGTGCCGCTTGGGTCGTCGAAGAACAGTTTCAGATAGAGCGCGATGGTCTGTTCATACGTCAGGCGAATATGTTTCTCGATCAACTGGACGACAAAGTTAGCCCAGCCTGTTCGCTGGACGAGGCGTTGCAGACGCTCCGTGTTAACATGTCGGCACTGCAGTCAGTGAAATCCGGTGCGTGGGAGAACTTATGAACGAACCGACCATCCAACAACTCTTTGACATGACCGGCCAGACAGTGCTCATCACCGGAGCGTCCGGGCTCCTGGGGCAGTCAATGGCCCGCGCCTTCGCAGAAGCGGGTGCGACGGTTGTCGCTGGCAGTCGAGAACTTTCTCGCGCGCAAGCTGTCGCGGAAACGCTGCCTGGTGACGGGCCACATTTCGGCGTGGAACTTAATCACCTGCTGGAAGATTCCATCAGCAACGGATTCGCAGCGGCCGTCGCTGCGGCTGGACAAGTTGACGTGCTGATCAACAATGGTCAGCAGGGACACGCCATGGATGTCACCGACGTGACTGCGGAAGTCTTCAGCAAGGATCTTCAGAACGCCACGGGCTACTTTTTACTGGCCAGGCAGCTTCGCGATCATGTGGCGTCACGCAATGCCGCGGGGTCGATCGTGATGATCGGTTCGATGTACGGCGTCGTCGGATCGTATCCCGACGCCTACGAAGACATCTGCACCGCCAGTCCTGTTCAGTATCACACATTAAAGGGTGGCATCATTCAGATGACGCGACATCTCGCTGTGTACTGGGCCAGGGACAATGTTCGAGTCAATTGTTTGAGTCCTGGTCCGTTTCCGTCAGATGCAGCACCAGCAGCAATGGTTGAACGACTGGTACAGAGAAGCCCCATGGCCAGAATGGGCCAGCCGGAAGAGCTAAAAGGCGCCGCACTGTTATTGGCAAGTCGAGCCGGCAGCTACATCACAGGTCAAAACTTACTTGTCGATGGCGGCTGGACCGCATGGTAATAATATTTATCTGAAAGAAATCGTCATGAAGTACCTTCTGCAATCGACTGCGTTACTTTTGGTCGTCTCGGGATTGTCGGGTCGCGCGTACTGCGATGATGCTGAAAAACTCGTACTGTCAGATCAGGTGCGTGAACGTTGCCTGAAGATTCTTCGCGACGGGATGCGTGGCGAAGAATTCTGGCCATCCATTCATGCGGCCGAAGGACTGACACTCGGCGGTCACGGCGAAGAGGTGATCAGGTTTCTGACGCCGAAGCTGGCCACAGAAAAAGACGATCAACAGCGTTGCGGAATCGCCCGCGAACTGGTCCGCGCGGGTGACAAAGCCAAAGCCGACATCATGCTGAAAATTCTCGCAAGTAAAGATCCTCATGGTCACGTGCATGCGGCTGAGAGTCTTTACAAAGTTGTTGAGATCGGTGACGGCAAGGGGCTGCGAGAGGCGTATCGAAATCACGATAACATCAAGCAAAAACTTATGGCGGCCGGAGCTCTGGGGCGCTGCGGGAATCTGCAGGCAATGGTGTTTCTGCGAGAATCACTGAATCACGACGATCTGGAAGTCCTGCGAATCGCCGTCTGGATTCTGGGACGCATCGGTAATTCGAACGACATCCCCGCTCTAAAAAAGCAACTGCCGCGATGCGAAGAAGAACTCTTGAAGGCGTATGTCAATCATTCGCTCGCCGCACTTGGTGATGACGACGGATTGACGGCATTGGCAGCTAATCTGAAAGACGATGACTCAGCCGTGCGAACGTACGCCGCAACATTCGCAGGTGACGCTCGTGCACTGAGTGTTGCAGATTCGCTTATTGAAATGCTGAACGACGAACACCTTGATGCCGCGTATCGCGCGGCGCAGTCGTTGCTGATGTTGGCAGGCCCGCCTGCACACGATCCCGCGGAAGATATTTCTGAACTGCTGTATCCCGCGACACAGAAAAACTCTCGGTACACAGAAGGTTCGATCGTGGCTTTGGCGAACGGTAATCTGTTGTTTGCCGTTACCGAATTTCAGGATGGCGGTAGTGATTTTGCGAAGGCCCACATCGTTGTTCGGCAGTCGTCTGACGCAGGGCGAACTTGGGGCGACAAGACGGTACTGCAGGAAAATACGGGTGGCATGAATGTGATGAGCGTCACGCTGCGTCGTCTTCAGAATGGCTCCATTGGATTGTTTTACCTGCAGAAGAACAGTCATCATGATCTGAAAATGTTCGTCCGCCACTCGACCGATGAAGCTGCGACCTTCGAAAAACCTATCCGAGTCACCAACAACGACGGATACCATGTGATCAACAACGACCGGATCACCGTTTTGTCCTCAGGTCGATTGCTCGCCCCCGCCGCCTCAACGCCGGATGTGCAGAAAGTAAACCACTTCGTATGTCATTGTTACATCTCTGACGACAACGGAAGCAGCTGGCGAAACGGAAAAGGCGAAGTCGACGCTCCGGAACGAGGGGCGATGGAACCGGAAGTTGTCGAACTGGATGACGGACGCCTGCTGATGCTGATCCGCACGCAACTCGGCTATGTGGGCAAAAGCTATTCCGGCGATGGTGGTGAAACGTGGAGTAAAATAACGTCGCTGGGTGTTAAAGGTCCGGAAGCTCCGTCCACATTGCGGCGAATTCCATCCACCGGTGATTTGCTGCTGATTTGGAATAACACATACACCGAAGGCGAAGGTCACGGCGGCAAACGGACGCCGCTTACCGCCGCAATCAGCAGCGATGAAGGAGAATCGTGGAAGATAGTGAACAATTTAGAATCCAATCCGCAACTCACCTTTTCCTACACCAGCCTGACGTTCGTCCGACACCGAGCTGTCATGAGCTACTGGGAGAGTGGGCCTGGCAAAGGCCAACTTTCCTGTCGTTTTCGTTCGTTACCGGTCGCCTGGTTTTACTCGAGGTAAACAAAGGCGAACACCTTCAGCCTATTGCTTTAATCTTCTAAGGTATTTCGATGACACAGCCAACGATTGCTCCCTTCATCGACGGAGAATACTGGCCCGACGCTGGCCCCGCAGACTTCACTGTGACAAATCCGGCCACCGGTGAAGCCATCGGCCGGGAAACCGAGTGCGACAGTGCCGCTGTTGAGAAGATAGTGGGATCCAGCCTGCGGGCATTTCAACAGCCGTCGTGGCAAAAGATGTCAGCTGCCGAACGCGGCGGTCTCTTGCTAAAGCTTGCCGACCTGTTGGAACAACAGATTGATGCCATCATTGAAACGGAGCTTCAGGATACCGGCAAACCGATTTCCCAACTTCGTACTGGCGAACTGCCTTTGACCGTGGCGATCATCAGGTTTTATGCGGGAGCGGCCGACAAAGTTGAAGGCTCAATCAAATCCGGCACTCTTGGCGAAGTGCTCATGCAAATGTATGAGCCGTACGGTGTTGTTGCTGGAATTCTTCCGTGGAACTACCCATTCGTGAACGCAGCGTTGAAAGTTGCACCGGCAATTGCAGCAGGCAACGCCATCGTGCTGAAGCCAGCACAGGAGACTCCGCTAGGGACTCTGGCGTTCGCCAAACTATGTGTGGAAGCTGGCCTTCCGCCCGGCATCGTCAACGTGGTTCTCGGTAACGGATCAGTCACCGGACAGGCACTCGTTGAACATCCGGGTGTTCGAAAGATCTCATTCACTGGCTCTACGACTGTCGGTCAGCATATTCAAAAAACGGCCGCCGAGCAGATGAAAATGGTCAACCTGGAATGTGGCGGTAAGAACGCCATGGTTGTCTTCGCGGATGCCGACCTAGATCGCGCCGCCGAAGCTGCATTACTTAGCGGATTTGTGAATGCTGGCCAATTGTGCGTTTCGTGTTCACGTGTGCTCGTGGAATCGTCCGTTGCGGAAGAATTCGAAGCCCTGCTTGCAGAACGAACGCCAAAAATCGTCATGGGAGATCCACGCCATGAAGGAACGATGGTCGGCCCCATGATCACGCGCAGCCAATATGACATCGTACTGAGCTACCTGGCGGAAGCGGCGAACTCAGATTGCAACATTTTGTGCGGTGGTTCACCCGCAGACATTCCGTCACCGTGTCACAACGGCAACTGGATTCAGCCAACGCTGCTTTCCGGTGTTCGGCCCGGCATGAAAGTTCACGACGAAGAGATCTTTGGGCCGGTGCTCAGTGTTGTTCGATTCAAGGATGAACAGGACGCTGTTGCGATTGCGAATACCGTAAACTATGGCCTTTCCGGCTCAGTCTGGACAAAGGACGGCTCTAAAGCCCTTCGCGTTGCCAAAGCACTGGACACGGGTATCTGCTGGGTAAACACCATGTTGACAGGTTACCCGCAGATTTCTCTTTCACCTCACAAACTTAGCGGAACGGGTGTTGAGCTTGGTATGGAAGGGATGAGGGCTTATTTGAAACGAAAGAGCATCGTCATCGGCATCGATGATGATGCGCCGATGGGTTGGGGATTGAATTCGTGACAACCGTGGATTGTCCACTTGAAAGACGTTCCGCTAAACGCGTTTGAAGTTCTAAGTGAATGCAATTAAGACGTCATTGGAAGCGAACAACGTTATCGCCTGCGTTTCGTTAAATAATGTTGAGCGACGGCTGCTGCGACGCAGGTCGGCAACAACATGGCGAAGGTCAGGATGAGTACACAGCGACACACCCTGTTAAATATCCCCGCCTTGGTAAGACTGCCATGCACCAACGCTGAAACGGCAACCTTCTGACTACGCATCGCTCGAATCCAATTCCGAATTCCGACGCGGCAGAAACCAGCTGATGCATACTCCCACCACCACATTGACAAGCAGCGAAACTGGCCCAATCCATTGAAAGCTAATGGGATCACGAGGGACTAGTTCAAGCATTCCGGTTTCCGGATTTAGTTCCCGCACAGCCGATCGGATCAGTTCTTCTCCGGTGCCGGGATCGATCTGCGTCATCAGTTCCACACCGAACGTCTGTGGGTCCACGCCAGCATTTGTTGCCAAAAGCACGACCAGCGGTCCGGAAAACGCCATGGCTGCAGCTGTGACCGTGCCGCACACAGTCGCAATCCACACTCCAATGGGATGAGCGAACCGCACAAACAGTGCGAAGAAGAACAACGCGAAAATCGGCGTCGTAAACAGGTTGGCCGTCTTGTTGGTCACCGCCGTGATGTTACCAGGAATGTACTTCATGTACGTACTGCCAAAGACCACGACGACGCCGACAATCAACGCAAGAAGTCTTGCTGAGCGGAGGCTGCCCTTGGGGGAATTCGGATTCCGACCCAATCTGTCCAGAAAGTCGGACGTCACCACCGCCGTCACTGAGTTCACGCCGGAATCAATACTGCTCATGGCCGCGGCAAACATAGCTGCGACAACAAGCCCCGAGACACCGATCGGAAGTTCGAATGAAACAAAACGCGGAAACAATTTGTCTGCGTCTGATTTCAGTCCCATATCGGCGGGCAAAGCTGCCGGGTTGGATTCGAAGAATGCCAGCAGCGCCATGCCGACCAGATGTAGCGTGACTACCACTGTTGCCCCAACGCAAAGTTGTGTCAGTAACGCGCGCCGAGCAGTGGTCGCATCGCGTGTTGCCATAAACCGTTGCACAGACGTTTGATCACCTGCAGAAGTCGCGATGTACCATGTCAGGATGCTAAAGAACGTGCCAACCATTGTGACTCGTGTTTTCGGATCCGTGCTGAATACCGGCTGCGAATCCCAATTAGCGTGCCACTGCGTAGGAAACCAACTCAGGCCACCGAAATCCCACGTAACGGTTGCCAGCACCAGCAGCGCTCCACCAAAAAGCAGAATCGTCTGCACAAAATCCGTCATCACAACGGCCCGCAGTCCTCCCAGAGTTGTGTATGTCACAGAAACAACGCCGGTGACCAACACAATCACCGGAACAGCGGCAATGCGCAATTCGAACATTTCCCAGCGGTAAAGCCCCGGAAGTAACGTCGTGGGATCGGCGTAACTGAACCGTCCCGCGGCGACGGACCATACTTCCGTATTGATCACCCAATAATCCGCTCCCAGCATCACCGTCATCGCACTGGCTGCCAGATACACCAACAACATCATCCACACCAGCCGCAGCACGAGAAACATGGTGGCGCCCAGCAAGCGAATGCTGAGTCCCAGTCGTTGCTCGAGAAGTTCATAGGCACTTGTGGCGCGCTGCCGCATGTAGATCGGGATAAAGAAGTAGCCCACGACGATGAAGATCACGGGGTAAGTTAGCAGCCCCAGCAGCGTCACTGGCCCTTTGCCAGCAGCTTCGCCGGGCATCGACAGATACGAGATCGTGCTCAGCAGCGTGGCGAACAGAGAGACTCCCACGAACAGCGGATTCATTTCACCACTGCCCACGAAGTATTCTTCCGTCGATCGCTGGCGACGGCTGTAGAACCACCCCAGAAGCATCGTCAATACGGCATAGACGAGAATGATCAGCCAGTCGATCCAGTGCAGGCCACGCGTCATATTCTTCGCTCCTTAATGGTCCTGATTTGGTGACTCGCTGTCCGTCGAGTCTCTGCACCATTCTGTGCAATGCATGCGAATCATTGTCCGTGCCCGTTCCACATCACGAGCGAGAATAGGGTTGTAAAGCTCGCGGTGTTCTCAGATCATCCGGTCGACGGCAGCCACCAAATCACCTCGCTGTGGAACTCTACTACAGAAGTCTACCAGCAATTTTCGCATTCAGGAAATCATCCGCGATCCTGTCATCGACAGGCTCAAAACATGAAGCTGTCAGTCGAGCTCCACAAAGTTTTCACTCACGCTTCTGAAAAGTGAGTTTCACACGGAAACGGCCTCGCGAATTCACAATGTCGGTACACATTCGGCATCTGTCCCCATCTTGTAGAAGGGCGCACTTCATTTGGTCATCGTCTTCCGGAGGGATGTTTGGCAGCCGCTTTTCAGGCTGCTTTTGACGGCGCGCAAAGGCGGGTTTATCGACACAGAGTCTTACAACGGAAGTCTATGGCCAAATCTTCTGCATTTCGCTGTACAACGAATGCGTACTCCCCGTGTTTTGAGCACATTCGACCGTACAGCCGATGACCAAACACTTCCATCTTATCTTGCAGTTCTCACCTAAGCCTCCGTCGGCGAGTTGGCACGATCCATCGAATATCTGAAGGAAGAAAACAAGATCATGGCAGCACACATTCCTGGACAGGGACGCACCAAGCCCATACACAAAAATGGCTACTAAAATCTAGCAAGGCACTTGGCAAAGTATTTGAAGAACTCATCACAATCGTGATTCTGAAAAGGACGAACGCGATCTAGCGGACTGGCTAGTCGCGATTCGAGGAACACGAGGACTTACTGCAATTTGGTTTTAATTCGATGGCCAGTGCTGTGCGCCCGTCGCTGATACCTGCCTGTTGATCGATAGAAGATCGAGATGATTCAGAAGTTCAGTCGAACAACTCAAACGGTTCACCCTTTTTAAATTCCAAACTTTCCGGAGAATACAGATATGTCCCAGCCACTTTTCACAAGACCAATTTAAACCGACTGCACAGGTCGCCGTTACTTTGTCCCGATCGTTCTCGCGGCGATTTGTCTCTGGATGGCAATGCCGAATGCGGCAGTTTCGCCTGGCGCAACGGTCCAGCCTGCAAATCTGCCGTCTTCATTCACGGCCGTCTCCGAAAGAAACGCCATCCCCGTCAGCCTCATGGCCGCTTCGCCAAAACTCATCACTCGCCCGATTGAAGACATCACGCCAGGAATGCGAGTCCTGGCCAGCAATCCGGAACTCCGGGAGACGCTGGCGGATTCGGAAGTGACACCCGCAGACTGGCGGTTAGTATCTCTGATTATGACGAAAGAAGATGGCGGCACTCTGCAAGTGCAACTGCTGAGGCCGATCGAATGGCTAGTGACTGAAGTGGTCCTCTGATTCAAGTCCACGGACTGTCCACAAACACTTATTACAGTCGAGCGAATCAGCAACAAGCGTTGCAGACAATTGATTGTCTATTCCACCGTTTACTCATTGGCCAATCGATCAAACTCAATATTCTGCAACTAGCAACTAGCAACGCAGGGACAAGCCACTGTCACAGCAATTGATCTTTGTCCGCCGATCGAAGCTGCGATTCAAGGTCGTCTTCTAGTCACAGGCACATTTAGGCATTCAGCCGCCAATGTCATTCGGATTCGTGTAGAGAGCGAGGCGGAAGAATTCTGGGTTACTGACAACCAGCCTTTCTGGAGTCTTGATCGGCAAGAGTTTGTCGATGCTGGAAACCTTCAATTTGGGGAACGACTGAAATGTGCAGACGAAAAATCGACGCGGGTCAAAGTAGTCTCTCGTCGATCACCATCGCAGCAGGAGGTCTACAACTTCGAAGTTGAAAGTGAACATGTCTACAACGTGGGAACAAGCGGGATACTCGTCACGGCTAACGCGCACTCTGGGAGCTCTTGGCAACCGGGGGTTGGCTTGCGCTGCGGGCTTGTTTCGGCGATGATGTCTGGCTCGAGTTTTGAGTCCCCCACACGTCTTGTATCAAGCCACTGCCATGCCCCCAAGTATTCAGGATGTTGATTCTCTGCTGGAACAATTTCAGGCGTTAGAAGACCCACGCGTCAACATCAATCGCCAACATCTGC
>JBDNFN010000373.1:0-5715 GCA_041689795.1 Fuerstiella sp.
GACCCATTGGAACAGATCATTTGCCATCAGGTAAAACGACGTCGGGCGCAACACTGGACGCCGCTTCTAAGGTTTTGCCAGACTTCGGTTGCTCAGTATTAACAGCAACGTCCTGAACGTATCGGTTTATCGGCAACATCACCACGGCTTTGATAAGCGAGCCCGTGAAATACACAAAGCCTCGCCCCGCATCGTTCAGAAACGTGAATGCAAACACGGTGAGACACGCCGCAAAGCACAGCAAGATCGTTCGCAATTGAGTATCACTGGCAACTCGCAGAATGATCCCATCGAAAAATGGCGGTGCTGCAGCGATAGTTGGCGCAGCGGGATCTTCATCACTGTGCCCAAATAACAGACTTCCGCTAACGGGAATCAGTTCTTCACCATCAGCGTCGCCTTGCCGGGAAACACCCGCGAGGCGTTGAACAAATTCCGGGTCTGTTTTCAGAGCCGTTTCAACACGTTCCAGATAATCAACGTCGTCTTCCAGCGCAACAAGCTGACTGACGTTGTGCCGATATTCGCTGCGCACTTTATGCCAGACCGAAAATTTCGGCGACAAAGCCACGGCACCATAAACCGCTGCCGCCAACAACAATGCGAACCAAAAACACAACGACACCGCCCATGACACTGAACCATCTTCGAGCTCAGTGACGTCTGCAGCAGGCTGGTCTGCGATATCGATGTCTGCGTCGACTGACAACGCGTTGACTTTCCTCATAAAAAACAAGCCCGGTTCCTGTTAGGGACCGGGCTTTAAAACTCAAATTACTGATGCATGCAGAATCTCTGCCGCACCGGTATTGGCAAAGGTCTACGAAATTGTTCCGCCGAAGACGGCCGTGTCGCCAAGCATTTCTTCAATTCTCAGCAGCTGATTGTACTTGCAGATGCGGTCTGTTCGACTGGCCGAACCTGTCTTGATCTGACCGGTGCGCAGAGCAACCGCCAAGTCCGCAATCGTATTGTCTTCGGTTTCGCCTGATCGGTGACTCATAACGGCCGTGTAGCCATTCTGGTAAGCCATCTGAACGGCCTGAATGGTTTCGGTCAAAGTACCGATCTGGTTTACCTTAACGAGAATACTGTTTGCGATACCTTTTTCGATTCCCTGGCTTAGGCGCTTCACGTTGGTTACGAACAGGTCGTCACCAACAAGCTGGCACCGGCTACCTAGACTATCGGTTAGCTTCTTCCAGCCATCCCAGTCGTCTTCGTCCAAACCATCTTCGATGCTGCAGATTGGGTACTTGTCGACCCATGAAGACAGTAGTTCCACCATTCCGTCAGAATCGATGGACTTGCCTTCCAGAGTATACTTGCCATCTTTGTGGAATTCAGACGCGGCACAGTCCAATGCGATCTTGATCTGATCGCCTGGTGTGTAACCCGCATTTTCGATAGCCGTCAGAATAACTTCGATAGCTTCCTGATTAGTCTTCAGGTCAGGAGCGAATCCGCCTTCGTCGCCAACAGCCGTCGACATGCCTTTGTCGGCCAGAACTTTCTTCAGGTGATGAAACACTTCTGTGCCCGCTCGCAGCGATTCGCTGAACGAATTGAAGCCCAACGGCATGACCATGAATTCCTGAATATCAATGCCGTTGTTCGCATGCGAACCGCCATTGATGATGTTCATCATTGGCGCTGGCAGACAGTTGGCACCAACACCGCCCAGGTAGCGGAACAGTGGCAGAAAGCTGGTTCGTGCGGCAGCGTGAGCAACCGCCAGTGAACAGGCGAGAATCGCGTTGGCACCAAGGCGAGACTTATTTTCTGTGCCATCCAGTTCCATCATAATCTGGTCGATGGTCGCCTGATCGGTAACGTCCTGATCAATGATCGCGTCAGCGATTTCTTCGTTCACGTTTCTTACAGCATGCAGAACGCCTTTGCCCAGGTAGCGTCCTTTGTTGTCCGTGTCGCGAAGTTCGCAGGCTTCATGAGCACCCGTGCTGGCGCCGCTTGGAACTGCCGCGCGGCCTGTTGTGCCGTCTTCTACCTGAACATCTACTTCAACTGTGGGATTGCCGCGGCTGTCAAGAATTTCGCGTGCATGCACGGCAGTGATTGCCATACTCATGGAACAGATTCCTTTGTGTTTACGTTTCTACGGTTAGTAAATGGTCGGCGTAAAGCCAACCCGTTCCCTGGTTCGTTAAAACAGAACAGTCCACTCAAACGAAACAAGGGTGTGATTTCCCTGTCCAAACATCGCGGCGTTAAAAGCCCTTGGCTGACCTCGCCGGATATATTCAAATGGCGATCAAACTGCCAGATATCGCTTATTGGCCGAAGCTACTCCTGCACCTGCTTCCGAATTTTTCCCCTGGCTGCCCAGACATTGTTCAAGTGCGGCCAGAAACAGCAGCACATTCGACTTCGCTGCCGCTTCGCCCATCAGCCCAATTCGCCAGGTTTTGCCCTTCATTGGGCCAAGTCCGCCGCCAATTTCTATTCCAAATTCGTTTAACAACTGCTTTCTGACAGCGACGTCGTCTACGCCTTCTGGAATCCAAACCGAGTTCAACATCGGCAGAGAACAGTTCGCATCCGCAACGGAATAATCGATTCCCATCGCTGACAGCCCCGCCTTCAGAGCTTCATGATGCAGCTGATGTCTGGCGAATCGAGCTTCCAATCCCTCTTCAAGCACAAGTCGCAATGCCTGGTGCAATCCGTAATTCATGTTGATCGGAGCAGTGTGGTGATATGCTCGATCAACGCCCCAATAGTTTCTCAGCATGCCGATGTCCAGATACCAGCTGGCGACCTTGTGCTTACGAGCATCCATCGCTTCCAACGCTTGGGGGCCAAACGTCACAGGCGACAATCCGGGCGGACAGCTTAGACATTTTTGCGAACCGCTATACGCCGCATCGATACCGACCCTGTCGATGTCCACGGGCAGACCAGCCAACGATGTCACACAATCGACCAGCAGTAAAGCGCCAGCATCGTGCACAATGCGACTGATTTCTTCCAAAGGCTGCAACGCCCCCGTTGAAGTTTCGGCGTGCACGATGCCTACAACTTTAGGCTTGTGCTGATCGACCGCAGCGGCAATTTCTTCTGCCGAAAACACTTCACCAAACGGACGCTCCAGCTTTAGAACATCTGCGCCCGCTCGACCGGCGACATCAGCCATACGACCGCCAAACACACCGTTCTGACACGCAATCATACGATCGCCAGGTTCTATCAGGTTCACCACGCAGCATTCCATGCCGGCACTGCCCGTACCGCTGATCGCCATGGTCATTTGATTCGACGTTTGAAAGACATGTCGCAACATCGACTGCACTTCGTCCATAATGTGCAGGAAGTACGGATCAAGATGCCCGACCGTCGGCGCGGCCATCGCTGCCAATACACTGGGGTGAATATCGCTGGGTCCGGGCCCCATCAACGTTCGAACGGGCGGATTGATGTTTTTTATGTTCAGCAAGGTCATCGTTCTTTGAATCGGGTTTCAGGCCAAGAAGCCGCTTGGGGGCCGTCAGCTGTCACGATAACAACCACAGGGCGTCGCGCAAAACACGGGACCGATTTGCTCACATTGAATTCGCACAATCGGGAGCCTGGCTCTTGGAAAACGGCGACCAAGACGGCCCAAACTCAAAAACCCACACGTTTTCAGCCAAGCAGAGACTGAACCCGACGGTGTGTCGGACGTGCGGCAAATCGCTTCATATTCAGCCGCAGGCGAAAACAGGACCGTGTCAGATTCTGGTAAATTGCCGACCGCGCGGCCTTTCTCACGCACAGCATGCCATGCCTGATCTCTGCCGCCTGCCAATGGCCGCTTTACTGGCAGCAGAAGGAAGGCAGAAAATCTCACCGGCCGATATCCCAGCTTAATAAGATTCGGCAACAGGCACGATCAATTACTTGCTGGAAGCGGTCCGAAAACCGCTCCGGCGAACTTCCGAATCCAAGCCCGCGGCGCCTGTAAATTTGCGATCTTAGGGCAGTCTCTACGCAGTCAAAGGTTTTATCACGAAAGACTCACGGCCTTAACGGACGATTCACAGCCACCAGAGATCTCGCCGAAACCTTTGCAACAAAGTGGTCGGGCCCAGAAAACTTCGAACGCCAGATCACTCGGCTGTCCGCTGAATATCGCGTTCACGAACCAGTCGACTGATTTGACGAAACTCGTCGGTGCCAGCCACTTCGCACCATTCAAACACCACGCTCTCCGCACAGCACACAATCCCGCCAGCATCGCGAATACGTTGCAATGCTGTCTGGTAATCAGACACAGATCGACTACCAACAGCATCTGCTACAACGTAAACACGCAACCCTTGAGCCAGCAAATCGAACGCCGTCTGCAAAACGCAAATATGTGCCTCAATGCCGACAACCACAACCTGATCGCGTTGGCCTTCTGTAGCAGGCTGCTGCGAATTCACACGTTCGTGCAGAAAGCAGTCTGCCGCACTGAACCGCAGTTTCTCCGCCACCCGTTTCTGAACAACGTGATCTGCGATGGCGGGAACAGTTGAGCCTAGCCCTTTCGGATACTGTTCAGAAACAAACACCGGCACCTGCGACACCTTGGCGGCATTCATCAGAAAAACAATTGCTGCCTCCAAAGCACCCGAATTCCGAATCACCGGCAACAGCTTTTGCTGCACGTCCACAATCAACAAATGAGATCGCTGACGGTCCAGCAATTCCGGACTACGACTCAAATGGGCATCAATGCTGGAACTGGATGGTTCGGTCACAACTGATCTCGAAGGGGGCAGGGGGCAAGAGCGATCAGTCACCAGGTTAGTCGATTTCCGTGAGTCTCGCCATGTCATCAAAGTACGCCCAGCCAATCCGCTGGAAAACAGCTGAGATCAATGGTCAGCACACGGCAATTCGTTTTTTTAAACAGCAAAGCCTATGTTCAAAAAGTAAGTCTCGGCGGCGTTCAAAACGACTGAATGCAGTGAACTCTGCATTCAGGCAACCTTCAGTCCAACAACGCTCGGCCAGATCTTTGTAAGTACGACACTCATCAATAGTACTTGACGACCTGCCAGACACCTGTATTCTTAAGCGGCACCCCTGCGTATTCTCACCTTACGTAACGACACAGTATAAAATATGACACTATAATTAATGGAGTTTAGCGATGACTCTGAACCAAACAGGCATTTGCGTCGGCACCACATCCAGTCTGCTGCTGCGTGGGCACGCTTCGCCAACTACAGGCGACGTTCCCGTATCGAATTACAGATCGCGCCGTCATGTGGGATTTACGCTAATTGAACTACTGGTTGTCATCGAGATTCGGACTTGGCGCGGTTTAGCGCAGACAAGACGACAATGGTATTAATTGACGGGCCTAAAATATCAGAAATCACTCTAACTCCACGGCCGGCAGTTGGGGACACCGTCCGCTTTCAGGTTACCGAAACAACGTTTGACGGCGCGTATGGGTATAGCGGAACTGGCGTCGAAAATGTGGTGACGGTCGGGCTAAATCCCGTACTTGCAATTGAACGGAGTTACTGTCAAATGTTGTGTTTGAAGAAAGTTGTTCAGGCGACGATTTCGGTTGGAATTGTAGTGGTCTGTGAAGGTCTGTGGTCTTCTTCCTTGAGTTGATTTTCATTGACTCCGTCGATAAATTTGATTCCTCGCAGAAGGTTCGGGATGTGGTGGTGGCCGCGGAGTTTTCGCCAACCTTTCTCCGCACTCTGAGCCAGC
>JBDNFN010000374.1:0-13013 GCA_041689795.1 Fuerstiella sp.
AGCGAGTCGGCCAGCGCGATGGCCGCACCGAACCGCGAGTCAACAAACGCAGACCCAAGGTGCTCGCACTCATGCAGAAACCCAGGCACGAACTTCGAAAAGAACTGAAAGCCGCTGCATGACGTAAACCCTTTCATACCAGACGGCAGTGCCATTCGTTCCTGAAACCTTTTGCGATCCTCTGACACCTTTTGCGATCCTCCAATCGGATTCGAGACGGCCTCACGCATTACATTGCCCGGCCATTCTCTTCTTCAAGAGCATGGGTTCGGTGAATCCGATAAACAAAGTGTGTGCCGCCAATATGTGCTACCAGTTGATGCCGTTTGAGTGAAGCCATTAGTTTGGCCGATAACACCAAATCCGACTTACTGACAATAAACCAGCACGCAGTGTTCCCCGGCCTCACCGAAGGTGGGTTGGCACCGTATACGACTTGCAGCTGGCTGAAGGAACCCTGGCAGCACAGAATCGTGCCCGAGACGTGCGATCGGATGTAGAGCGGTGCGCACTTCGGATGGTCTGAAATCCACTTTTCAATCGCAAACGTGTCCTGCCCCCAGTCTGATGCGTCGTTAAAGAGTGTCTTGTAGCCGTTCTCGCAACCCCCGGCAATAACGTTGAAAGAGGACATCCATCGCGGCGCGATCCAGCAGGTTGAAACGACAGTTACCAATGTTCCGGCAATAATCATGCGTCGGCCCCACAGACTGAACATCGTCTCCTTTGCGGCCGCTTGTCGCACAGAGGCCGTCGCAACGACAAGAAACAGAAAAGGATACGCAGGGAAGCAGTAACGAGTTTGCTGCCCTATCCCGTCCTTTAGAACGAGTACCAGCATGATCGCCACGAGCATGGAAAGCGGTAATGCCAGCTTTGCCAAAAGACCACTGTGCCGCGCTGTCACCAGGGCGGCTGCTGCCCCAGTGGCGACTATCGTTCCCAATGGGAGTTTCATGGCCATGCTGTACGGAAAAAACCACCACCATCCGTGGTGTGCGGTGACTCCGGCTGCGTATGAGATGAGCCCCATTTCGAAGTCAAGTTGCTGGCGATCCAAACCCAGAATGAACTGTTCCGGGAGTGGAACCAGGATAAATTGTGAAAGCCCGTGTAATAGTTATGCGGCAGCCTGGAAATGACCACTGACGAACACGTAGGAGCCGAGCGGCCGACCGAATCCCTGGAATCCATACACAGTTCCGATCAGCGATATCGGACAAACGAGAACCAGAAACGTCCCTCTGATGAGAGTTCGGAGACCAGTTCGACCCACCTGCCCTGCCAGTGCCAACAGAATAACCGGTAGCATGATTAACGCAGTGAACTTGATCGACACCGCGAGTCCAAGAGCCCCGCCAACAACTCCAAGACGCGGCAGAGACGGATTGGCTACCGCTCGTTCCAGCATCCAGCAAACGAACAGCATTGCAGTCGCTACCGGAATATCCGATGTGATCAAAGAGCCGTGAGCAATCACCTGCGGCTGAAACATCCAGAGCAAACAAGCGACATTGGCCGCCTTCGGCCCGCCCAGTTCGCGGGCATAGCGTGACAGAATCCACGCTCCGGCGATCGCAAATCCTGCGATCAGCATCCGGCCGATCCGCAAATTGGTGATAAAGCGGTCCGGAAATCGGCAGTGCATCTGCATACCGGCATCGAATTCGAAACGATCCTTCTGGCTCGCAATTTCTCCCAATGGAATTGGCCTGAAGACGTGAGCCAGCGTGGCGATTCGGCGAATAACAGGCGGGTTCACATTGAAGACATCCTGCCGTCCCGTGTCCCACCCAAGACATCCCGCATAGAAATGGCCGTACTCATCATTGACAGGAGAGATTCGGAAGGCATTCCACAGCAGGAAAAAAGAAAACAACGCGAAGCCGAGTCCGGCCGGTATGAAACGAACGCCAGGGATTATTCGCCGGAGAGCTGAAAAGCGACTCATTCGGAATTGAATTCCCGAGGTGCGGATGAGGCCCAGTAGATGGGAAATTTGACAGTCCTGGGGACATCAGCCGCGAACCCAATTTCGATGGTGCTGGACGTCTGAGTCGGTTCATCGTTCGAATCGCTCGGCGTTACAACCAGCGTCCAATGCCGGTCGTCGTGCGACTTCGAAATGACGGCTTCCAAGCCGTGCGGTGCGTGAACGACTCTAGGTGGCGTATTAAGGCAGTCGGCGTTGCTGCTTATTGTAATTTTCTGCGGATCAGGGTCGTTTCGATTTATAACGACCTGTTTGGGATAGAACTCAAATAGTGGCTGATAGACAGCTAACACCGGAAGCGAACGTTCAACGATTGACGTTCCTGAACGCACTCGAATCCGCACCTGTTCTTTCAATTGAGTAGCAGCCAACACCGTCGACCAGTCAATCGCCGAAGTATTGAATGTGATCGTGAGGCGATAGCGGCCAGTCACCGGGACACCGCGACTCATCAATTGTTCAGGAGCAATCTGCTCGCTCAGCACGCTGACCAATTCCGGACTCGATGATTCAACACTCAGGAGTTCGGACTCTCCACGTGAAAGTGTGGCGCCTAGAATTACCTCACGGTCGTCGACTGTACCGTTCGATTTAATGTCACCAAAAATAACCTGGCCGGGAATCGGATGCAATCCGCAGGCAACCGTGAATCGGAATTCCGCTTCGAGCAACATTCTTGAACCGCCTTGGTGGGCTAGGACGTCGAGGATTGCTTGATATCGTTGTTCGCCACGCATGGCGGTGGTGTCAACTTCAAAGGCGACGACTTCACTATCACCCGGCTGAACTGTCATTGGAAAAACGACTCCTTTCGCGACATCGGTACACCCGCACGACGTGTCCGAGTCAACGATATCAACGGCTTGGCGCGTACCGTTCACAACAGTGACCTCGAAGACCGCACGCTCGCCTTCGGAAATCATCTTGCTTGCAGTCAACACCGACTCACGCAGATGCACCGTCTCGCCCTGCGCCGTGAAAATCCCCTTCAACGCTCCGAGGGCGAATCCGATAAAGAGAATTCCGGCAACCACGGGCAGGAACCTTCGTCGTAAAGGCCGTTCGTTCATGATGATCGCCTCCGTCGCGCATAAAGGAATGAAACGCCGATCTATTGTCCTCGGCGACGCCGAATGACAGCCACCGAAATACGGACCACAATCAGCAGACCGAAGACCGCCGTACCAATAACGAGCCAGCGCGGTGCCCCGGACGACGACGTTTGCGGATGATTTTTCGTGAACCAGGCATTCATTTCAGTGGGATTGCTCCACGACGTCAGCTTGCCACCTTCGCCATTAGCAATAAGTGTTTCGCCCGACGTCAGGTCTCGGACCCAGCACCACTCCGGGAACTGGAAGTCAAGCTCCTCGCGTTCAGGAACTTGATTCACTGACACATAATCGGCCTCCACAATGCTAATGAACTTTGAATCCGACCGTTCCGTGCGGGTGCTTGTCGGCAGAAAGACACCGTTGGCGAACTCTTGAAAATCAGTCGCCGACGCAGTGACCTTGACCGTGACCGGTTCCTTCACACCATTGACTTTGAACGGCGCTGAGGTTGCGACAATTTGCCGGATCATGTAGCCCGCATTCGGATCCAGAGAAACCTTGATGGACCATTTGGTCGTGGCACTGTCCGGGTCGCCTGGCGGAAATGGCAGATCCAACACCACGCACGTATGTCCGTCGACCTCCTCGGTGCCAGCGACAGTGGGTTCGTGGGCCTCACCAATGGCTTGGCGCAACGTTCTGGCGGGCGCGGAATCCACCAGCATCAGTAAACTGCTTCTTGGGTCATATCCTCCCGGAACCATTTCCATGACAATCCCGGCGTCACCATCAACCGTTGTCCTCACATTCGGCCCGAGTGTTGCGGGTCGCTCAAAATCAAAATTCCTCAGAAGCTTATAACTTGAGTCTTTGTCAACAAACACGTGATATGTACTTCGCTTCGAATCCGCCGGAGCGTCTGGATAATGGATGCTGATGCGCCGCAGTTGATGAGCGAAGTCTTCTCGCCAGGTGCAAAGGATTCTGCTGTCAACAGTTCCTGCGTCCTTCGTTACCCGCTTGATGACGAGTTCCGCATCGATCGCTGCGAGACGCTCAAGCGAAGCTTCGTGCAGAAGGAGAATTTCATCCAAATCTGCGGCACGACTCGGAACACACGAACAGCATAACACCCCGGCAATGACGGCCTGCGCAACGTGAATAGTCATCCTGTCCCTCTCTCCGCATCACATGTGCAAAAACGGCACCCCAGCCACAGTGGCTGCGGTGCCATATCCGAACCAACATGCCAATGCCCGGTCAGCATTGGCTAGCCATCGTAACAGAACACGGAGTGCCGCCTGGCCCACCACACGCACCGCTACAAACATGCGCGCCTCCGCACCCATAGGGCACGTAGTAAGCAACGCAAGCCTTCGTATTCCCTGTCACCTGGCAGGTCATGCACCCCCCGCCATCGTCTGCATTGTTTCCTGCCGGGCAAGAGGGGCCGACGCCGGTGCAAATTTCCATGTAATAGACTGCCTCCGCCACCCGAGTTCCGGCGTGGAACGCCAGAAACGCGAACCCTGCGATTGCAACCAACAGCGACCTCCTCGAAAATGATGTGACTTTCACTTTGGTGCCTCCTTCATTTAATGTCAAAACCAAAAAGAGTCGTTGAACACATAGCCCTGTCGCATCCCCCGTAGTCAGTTGAAAGCGATGGTCTTCGAAGTGCCGTTGCCGTGCATTTGAGGCCACTTCTGAAAAACACGTCGTTTGTCACTTGACGTCTTGTGGGTTATGGCTAGGGTTATGGCTAGGGTTATGACTAGGGTTATGACTAGGCTAGCAATTGAGGCCAGTCTGTCAACCCATCTTCGCGTTTTTTCTTAACGAAGAAAAGACATGGTTTCTCGCCCTTCACTTTCCGTGGCTGTGTTTGCGTCAGGACAGTTTTTGTCTCTTGTCGCCGGGCTGGGATTGCAGGTGATTGTGGCTCGCAGCCTGCTGCCCGCCGACTATGGTTCTTTCGTCATCGCCAACACCGTGCTGCTGGCTCTGACTCTTGGCTTGGTCAGTGCCATCCCCAAAGCACTCGGACGAATTGTTAGCGTCGACCATCGACAGTTGCGTCCTGCCGGTCGCACGATTCTGGGGTTGCAGTTTCCCATCTGCTGCACAGTCGCTTTGTTGTTGTGGGCGGTTGCCGGTTGGGACGCCGGGTTTCTGACGGATGCTCGACTGCAACTTGCTCTGCAGTTCATCGTGATCGAACTGGTGCTTCGAGCCGGTTTGCTGGAACCGGCGTGGAGCCTCTTAAACGGGCTGCGCTATCACCGGACTCAAGCGACGCTGATGCTGGCTCACAGCCTCTTTCGTCTGACATGCGTCGGCCTGTTTCTGACCAGCGGGACGGAGTTGAACAGTGGGACGGAGTTGAACAGTGGGACGGAGTTGAACAGTGGGACGGAGTTGAACAGTGGGACGGAGTTGACCGGCTGTATTCTGGCGCTGGCGGCGGCTTCGGTGATGAGCCTGCTGGTTGTGGTGCCCGTGCTTGCTCGCGTGAGACGTGTCGCGGACCCCTCACCCCGGCTCTCTCCTCTAAAAAGGGGAGAGGGAGTAACGACGCACTCGCCGCTTCAAACGGGAGAGGGAGTAAAGAACGCGGCTCCTTTTTCAGAGGGACAGGGAGTTCAGCAGACGAGCTGGCAACTGGCACGGTGGCTTCGTTGGGCGCCGTTGGCGGAGATTTTGAATTATCTGGTCGTGGCCTCGAACCTGTGGTTTCTGAAATGGATCAGCCATGATCCGGTTGGTATCGGTCTGTACGCGGCCTGTTTCATGCTGGCTCAGGCCACCATGCCGTTTGGAATTGCTGTGTCACGAGGTCTGTTTGCGACCTGGGCGAATCTCTTTTATGAACAACGCTTGCAGGACGCTGCGGTTCTGCTGAGATCGGTGCTTCGCAGCCTGTTTGTTGTCGCGTCAGGTGCGACGACCGTCGCCTTCGTGGCCGGAGCGGCCGTTGTGGAATTGTTCTATGGCAGCGACTATCAAAATTCCGGTGTCTTGACGGGCCTGCTATTCACCGGAACGTTGGGGATTGCTCTGGTGTGGCTGCTGGGTGACGTGTTGAGCGCGGCTCAGAAACTACGCACTCGGCTGGTGTTCATGATCGCGTTGGGAGTGATCGCGGCGGCCAGTTGCGCGGTCCTGATTCCCGCGTACGGAACCACGGGGGCGGCGGGGGCGTTAATGCTCACAGGGATCACCGGAGCGGTCGGATTTTGTTACGCGGTGAGTCTGACAGTACGCGGTGGTATGCCGATTGGGACGATCGGTCGGTGCGTGCTGTCGAGTGTGATCTCAGTGCTGGTTTGTTCAGGGCTATCTGTGACGGCCAGTGTGGGCAGTATCCTGACTGGCAGTGTGGTGGCAATCAGTGTTCATTTATTGTGTTTGATGGTGTTGAGGGAATGGAGCCGAGTGGATCTGGATTTGATGTGGTCGGCCATTCGTGGTCAGGTGAGTCGGCAGGAGCAGGTGGAGGTGTATTGTCCACCCCTCCCGCAATTTGTTGCGGGAGGGGTCAAGAAACCCAAGTCGCTTCCAGCATGGCAAAGGAACAAGTCATGAGTCAGGTTGATGCTGCTGTGCCGCGAGTTTCCGTGATCGTCCCTGTGTTCAACCGTTCGGAAGAACTGCGTCGCGTGCTGCTGGCGCTTTGCGATCAGCGGCTGCCTGAGGAATTTGAAATTCTAATTTGCGATGACGGCTCGACAGAAAACATCGCCGCCGTCGTCGCCGAGTTTCAGCATTGCGACGCGCGGCCGATTCGATATTTTCGACAAGTCAATCGGGGACCGGGAGTGGCTCGAAATCTGGGTCTGGAAAACGCTCGAGGCCACATTGTTGCCTTCACGGATTCCGACTGTCTGCCTGATGCGGATTGGCTGGCCGAATTAACGGCACCGATTGATAACGGCATCGCCGGGATGACGGGAGGATACATCGATTTTCGTACAGCCGACCATTTGTCCGGCCGCTGTGTGAACTTCCTGATGTCCAGCATGCTGGGTGCGGGAGGTGCTCGGGATCCGCGGTCGATTGTGCATATGAAGTATTATCCTCGAGCGGGCAATACGGCCGTACTGCGAGAGGTGGCGTTGGCGGTCGGCGGATTTCCAGGACAGAACCATGGCGAGGATATTGAATTCAGTGATCGCATTCTGCAGGAAGGCGTGAACATCCAATTTGTGCCCACGGCGATTGTTGTCCACAACGAAAAGCGGACGATCAGGCAAGTGTGGTGCGAAGCGTTCCGTAAGGGAGCGGCACGAATTCGTCTGGCACGGGAACGCGGCGTTCACGAATGGGTTCACCAGCTTCCGGCGATGCTGGTTTTGGGGCTGTCCGTATCGGCCCTCTTTGCGTTGATCTTTCCCAGCCACGCCCTGTGGGCGGCCATGCCGTTTGCCGCCTATGGGTTGGTGTTGCTGTTGGTTGGACTTCAGGGAGGCGCGGTATTGCGTGATGTTCGAGCGGCCGCACTGCTGCCCATATATACAGCGTTGATGCATATAGGATACGGTTGCGGTTATCTGGCGACTCGTTTCGGGCGGGCAGGTCCGAGTGCGCGACCGGGGCTTGCGGCTGGGCAGGAGCAGGAAACGAGAAGGGACCAGCAACTGCTTGGGAGGGAGATAGACAGGAAGGTGATAACGTAAACTTTCATGCAACTCGCCTTCTGCGTTGACGCAACTATGTTGGCTTTTTGCTTTACTGACAGCAGTGCGGAACGCCGTAAACCACCGGAATGAATCCGGCAGCAAGGTTCCTTTTCCCAAATAGACGAGTTCATGGAGCGGTGACTTTGAATCGAACTCATAATACTAGCGAGGTCGTGCCTGGCATTCCTGCGGAATTCGGTGACTTCATTGTGACTCGACGTCTGAACATTTTGAGACGACACGCGGGGTTCGTCAACAACGAGTTGGCATGCCTGGATGCGGGTTGTGGTAACGGGGCCAGCCTGCTGCAACTGGCAAATGAGTTTCGTGAGTGTCATGGCGTCGATGCCAATCCAGACTACATTGACCAGGTCCACCGTGCTGTGCGGGATCGATCGGTTGTCAACTGCACAGCGGCCACGGATAATTTGTGCAACACCGTCGTCGAACCCGAATCATTTGACCGTGTGATCAGCTTTGAAGTGATCGAGCATTTACCAGACGAACTGGCTGGCGTTCGTTCGCTGTTTCGCGTGCTGAAGCCGACTGGCAGAATCGCGGTATCTGTGCCCAACAAATGGTGGGTCTTTGAAACTCATGGCACCTGGCTGCCGTTGCTGCCGTGGCACCGAGTTCCCTTGGTGTCCTGGTTGCCATCGCCGTTGCATTCTCGGATTGCGAAGGCCAGAATCTACACAAAAAGTCGCATCACAAAACTGCTGTCGCAGGTCGGGTTCCGAGTGACGGATGTAATGTATGTGACCGCTCCAATGGATCGGTTGACGTTCGAACCGCTACAGACACTGGCTCGAAAATCAGTATTCGGCAGGGATACCACTCGTATTCCCATGCTGGCCACATCGATAATGGTGTTCGCAACGAAAGGAACCGAATAATGCGTGTGAACAATATCAGGCGACCCGGCTTTACCGTGATTGAGTTGCTCGTGACGATTGCGATCATCGGCCTGTTGATTGCATTGCTGCTGCCCGCCATTCAGTCGGCTCGCGAGGTGGCGCGACGAATGCAGTGTGCGAACAATCTGAAACAGATTGGCGTTGCGCTGCACAGTTACCATTCCACGCATTCCGTGCTGCCGTTCGGAGTCGGGCTGGATCACGACGTGACCATTTCGACGATGGGCACGCTGGACGATCGACGGTATTCCGCTCAATCGCTGATTCTGCCGCAGCTTGATCAAGCGAACATTTACAGCAGGATTGACTTCAACGTGGCACCGTTTCATCCATTCGTCAATGCGGCGACGGGCGATCAATCGGTGATTGCCGCCAATGGCACAAATGTGGTGAATGGCGAAGCGGCGAAGGCTCACCTGGACGTGTTTTTGTGCCCGTCCGACATGGACAGGCTAAGTATACTGTGGAGCCATAACAATTATCGGGCGTGCAATGGCGGTGACTGGTCGGGACGCACGGGCAATGGCATGTTCGGGCAGATCACGAGTGTGAAATTCGCGAATGTCACGGACGGGCTGTCTCAAACGGCCATGTTCAGTGAACGAGTGAAAGGTACGGGAGACAAATCCGTTTACGACAAGCACTCGGACTTGTATGACCTGACGGGAATCTGGCTGGAGTCCGCGTTTCGTGATCGATGTGATCAACTGACACCGGCCGTCGCGGCTACGCACAATCAGGATATTGAATCCGGCCAGACGTGGCTGGAGGGCAACATGAACTGGACACGTTACAATCATGTGCTGCCGCCGAATCAGATCAGTTGCAAAAACGGCTACACATGGGACGGAGTGATCATGACGGCATCCAGTCGACACAACGGGGGCGTAAATATCTTACTGGGTGACGGTTCGATGCAGTTTGTTTCGGACAGTGTCGATGCCGATTTGTGGCGTGGGCTGGGCACGATTAACGGGTCAGACAAAGCACTATCATTTTGAGTCGTCACCGATGTCAATTCCCATCATCAACCGAGGTTTCTTCGAATGAACGATAGTGGCCGACTGACGCCGCGAGCCCTTCCGCGCGCAGCCACGTTGATTGGCATCTTGCTGGTCATATCGCACGGCGCGTCGGCCGACGTCTACCAGTGCATCTTTCGTGGGCAGAACTTTGACAATGACGTACTGGCTCCCTTAAACGCGGGCACGGTCAAGCTAATGCGTCCTCAGCGCGACGGGCTGGTGATGAACGTTCCGGCTGGGGAAAAGCTGCCCGCCGTCGGCGTGCGGCCGGCATTTTCGGTCAAGGGCGATTTCGAAATCACGGCCAGCTTCACTCTTCCCAAACCGCGATTTCCGAAAGGTGGCTACGGCGCGGGGGCCACTTTGTATCTTGCAACGCATTCCGACACATCCGCATCGGCTTCGATTGGACGCTTGCTGCGGACAGACAAGAAGAACGTGTACAGCACGAACATTGCGTCCACCGTTGATGAAGAACGTCAGCAACAGGTCAAGCTGTTTCCGGCCGAAGAACGATCCGGAAAGTTGCAACTGATTCGCACGGGCACGACGTTGAAGTTTCTGGTGGCCGATGGCACGGACGGTGAGTTTCAGGAAGTTCGAGAATCAGAATTCGTTTCCGACGATGTCAAGCTGGTGCGTCTGGGGGTTCAGCAAAGTGACGCGGAAACGCCGGTGGAAGTTGTGTGGCATGAGATCAACATTCGAGCGGACGAATTGCCGGGACGCCCTGACGAATCGAACCTCGAAGAAAAACGCTACAACCCGACTTACGTTCCGGCCCCTGAACCTGAGCGGCTGTCGTTGTGGTGGAGTGTCGCGGCGGGCATGGCACTGATTGCTTTGCTGGCCACCGTTGTTTGGTATCGACGCAACCATTGATATGGGAAACCGAACTGTTGTGACGAGACGAACGATCTTGTGGACGCTTCTCGGACTGATTTTGCTGGTCGCCGTCGGCTTGCGACTTCACGGGATCACAGCCCGCGGTCTTTGGCTGGATGAAGTACTGTCATGGAAGTTGCAGACGTTTCCTGTGAATCTGATGATCCAACGCACGGGCGAACCCACGACCACGCACCCGCCGCTATACTTTTTGATTCTGCATGTGTGGACTCGACTGTTCGGCGATTCCGCAGCCGTGATGCGAGGCCTGAGCGTTGTCTTTGGAATTGCCACGCTGCCAGCTATGTTCCTGTTACTGAAAACCTTCGGCCATCTGCTGCGTCAAGACGACAGCACGAACCACGGCGAAAACGATGAAAAGACGACCACAGCCGCTCTTCTCGCCTGTATTTTCCTGGCGACCAGCAACCTGCACATTCATCAGGCTCAACAGGTTCGCGGGTATACTCTGGCCGCTTTTCTGACTGTGATCAGCAGTGTGTTTCTGATTCGCGGACTTGCTTGGGCCAAGCACATGCGAGTCATCTGGGCGGCATACACTGGTTCGGAGATCGCATTGATTTATACCCACAATCTGGGCCTGTTTTCCGTCGTTGCTCAGGGACTCTTTGCCGTTCTGTACCTCTGGGCTCCCGGTGCTGTGAAGAGAATGCGAGGCGGAAACGACCGAGTTGTTCTTCGCCGCGCACGTCTGCTGTTTTCGGTTTCTGTGTTGATTGTGACGGTCGTTTATTTGCCGTGGCTGACTCGGTCTCTGGGGCAATCGGGAAAACTGCGAACATCGTGGTCCAAACCAGTGACGGCGGAGACCATTCCAGTCGAAGTCGAACAGGCGCTGACTGGCACTTCAACGGAACGCGTGTTTCAGCCAACGTCTGGATCGTGGAGTTTTCTGGCCGGGCTGGTGGTGCTGGGATTGTTGCTGGTCGTTCTGTGCGGGTGGCCGGGCGTCTTCCTGTTTCTGACGGGAGCAGTACCGCCGTTGCTGATCTATGTTTATTCGCTGTATTCGCAGCGAAGCATTTTCGACGCTCGATATCTGATGTTTGCTCAGCAGATGTGGCTGGCGGGAGCCGCGTGGCTGGTTTCTCGAATTCCTTCCCGCCCCGAGCGGATCTGTGCCGCACTGATTCCCGCGAGTTGGCTGGTGTTTTGGTGCTTCGATGTTCAGTCGACTCGTGCGGCGACGGCGGAACCGGGGATACGCGCGGCGGTGGCTCATGTCGTGCAGCACCGCCGGGCGGAAGAAATCGTGATCGCAGAAACGCCGTTCGTGTTTTTTGGGGCTCAGTACTACGCCAGAAATGACTGCCTGGTGAGAGTGTGTGCTGCGGAGCGGGATCGGTTTCTGTTGAACGGCGAATCACAGTTGCTGCCGTCCGATATCGTGACACCCGGGGACGTCGCAAATTCGCCTCCGGCGGGAATCTGGGTGGTGACCAGCACCTCGTATATGAACATCGCGAAATCACAATCGCCAACCAACTGCGTTGCTCCCTCGGCTGCCTGGAAGCTGGAAGAAACGCTTGAATTCGCTCAGGATCTGTATTGGGAACAGCCTGTTGAGATAAGACATTACGTGAGAGTTGATGCAGAACGAGCGGTTGGCCGGTGAGAACCTTTTGTGGTTGTGGAAAGTCCGTTCGACAGGCTCGCGATTCAACCGCCGCTCGCCTTGTCGGCCTGTCGGCGATTCGTTTCCCGTTTTCGGTCGTAAAAATCCTTTCGGTTTTCTGCGAATCCAAACTCGGCGTCGCCGGTTCAATATTCATGTGACCGAATGTGGTTCGCATGCCGACTCGACCCCGTGGGGTCAAGAAACTCAGCCGACCTCTAACTCGTGGGGGCAAAATATTCATCCGGACTTTAGCTCGCACAGAGCAGGAAAGTTACGTCACAATCAATTCTTCCGATTCGGGCGCTTGATTTCATACCAAAAAGCCGGGATGCTGGATTGCACGTCGCACTTCCGCACTAGTGCTTTGTCAGAGCCAGAAATTAGGGTTGAATTCCAGTCGCTTCGAGCAAGAGTTACAGGAACAAGGAGGTGTTCCATGCAGAAGAAATATGGTAACTGTCAATTTCAGATTGGTCTTTTGTTGTGTCAGGGATTTTACTAATCGAAGGGCATGTCCGACGAGCAGAATCCGGAAATTGATGATCGCGATATCATCATCGCGCAGCAAGCCGAGCGAATCAATCGGCTTGAGCTTGAAGTGGCCGCTCTCAAGGCGTTGATTGAGGCGAAGGTGGATGCCAGGAAGCCCCGCTTCAGGTAGAACAAAGCTGTCAGATCTGAATGGCACTGCCGTTTGGTATCCAAGGGTTTACGTCATGCAGCGGCTTTCAGTTCCTTTCGAAGTTCGTGCCTGGGTTTCTGCATGAGTGCGAGCACCTTGGGTCTGCGTTTGTTGACTCGCGGTTCGGTGCGGCCATCG